>CAMFCK010000273.1 GCA_945948775.1 uncultured Clostridia bacterium | reverse complement strand
TCACTACAGTTTTTGACAGGCTCCTGCGCAATCAGCTCCTGCGGCAGGTCATAGTAAAAATCGCTAGTTTTCATTATTATATCTTTTCCTTTCAAAGCCGTAATATGTAAAGCGCGCTGATACATTTTTCCAAGCTTTCAGCGCGCTCCTGCATTTATCTGTTATTTCGCGTCAGGCGGTATTTTAACACTTCCGATTGTATTTATCACCGCGTCTGCAATTGCGCCTGCAAGCAGATCCTGATATGCGTCGGAATATAAATTCAATGCTTCGGTCTGATTTGTAATAAATCCAAGCTCTATCAGCACCGCCGGCATTTCGCTGGTTCTTGTGACCACATGCTGCTCGGTCTTTACACCTCTGTTTACAGCAGAAGTGTTTTTGATAAGGTTTTTTAGAATCGTTTCAGCAAGCTTTTTGCTTGTCAAGCCATAATTCGTGTCATTATTTGTGCTTGAATAATACACCTCTATGCCGCTCGCATTAGGATAATCGGCGCTTGCGTTAGAATGTATGCTTATAAACATCGCCGCACCCAGACTGTTTGCAAGCTCAGACCGTTCAAGAAGCGTGGGATAGGTATCTCCCTCGCGCGTCATTTCCACTCTTATACCGTTATCTGTAAGAATATTCCTTACCTTCGTCGCAACCGCAAGGTTAATTGTCTTTTCAATATACTGCACATCGTCATGCTTTGCAGTAGCTCCGCTGTCTGAGCCGCCGTGACCGGCATCAATGACAACTATCTTCTCGCCGCTCTGGTGCGCAGGCGGAACCGGCGTACCGGTTGCAGACGGTGTTGTCGACGGAGCCGTTGTCGGCGAGGGACTCGGAGAAGCCGCCGCAAAACCGCCTGTCACTGTTATCGTAAGAATTTTTCCGTCAGAAGAAATATTCTTATAATATTCCTTTATTCCGGAGGTATCAATCGCTATTCTTGTGTAATCATCATGCTGTCCCAGCCGCACCGCGCTTACTGCGCCCATATTTATCTCCTGACGGTTTGACACGGTGTAATCCGCGCCTGCAATATCGCAGTACAGCACACCGGAGCCGTCAAGATAAACAAGCTCGCCTATTTTCTCCGGCTTAGCATTAAATGTAACGCTTACATTAACACCGCCGCTGCCTGCGGACGCCTTGACCGACGTTACTGTAGAGGTATACGGCTTTGGCGAGGGCGACGGAGTTTCTTCAGTAAAGCTCTGCGCCGGATTATTTATCCTGATCTGACCGCTAGCCGCATCAAACACCACATTCATGCCTATGCTCTCCGAGATAAACCGCACGGGAACCATGGTTTTTGCGCTTTCGCCCGCTTTTGCTATAAGCATAGGCGTCACACCGTCAGGGATTGCCTTTCTTGAGCCGTTTACAAAGGCATACTCCGAGCCAATCTGCATAAGTACAAAGGTATCTCCCATGGAAACGGTCACCTCTTGTGAAGAAGCGACATATCCTACCTCCGCGCCCATAGCCTCAAATACCTCTCTTACCGGCACAAGCGCGCGGTCATTAAAAATTATCGGTTCAAGCGGTGTGTTTACGCTTTTGCCGTTAACTATCAGTTTATATACCGAGCCTGTATAATTATGCTGTTCTCCGTTGTATTCCAGTACCATAGCCGCTTCCGCCGTATGCATTATCATCAGCATACAAAGAAAAAGCGCCCAAAATTTTTTCATTCCTATTTCCACCTTTCCACCCCGGAAAATCCCGCGTAAAACGCGCCCCAACCCCTTTTTATTCGGCAAAGGGGAAGCCGAAATGTTCATATGCCGCCTTAGTTACTATTCTGCCGCGCGGCGTCCGCGACAAAAATCCGATCTGCATAAGATACGGCTCATATACGTCCTCAATTGTGTTAGGCTCCTCTCCGATAGACGCGGCAATCGTTTCTAGTCCGACCGGGCCGCCGTTGAAATTGCGTATCATACAGGTTATCATGCGCCGATCGGTCATATCCAGTCCCATATTGTCGATTTCCATCATTTTCAAAGCCTCATCAGCAACATCTTTTGTAATTTTTCCGCTGTACTTGACTTCTGCAAAATCACGCACCCGTTTTAATAGGCGGTTAGCTATACGCGGCGTTCCGCGTGAGCGCGATGCAATTTCCTTTGCGCCCTCGTCCTCTATTTCCACATCCAAAAGCCCTGCCGAGCGTTTTACTATCGTCATAAGCTCAGAATCGGTATAAAGCTCCAGCCTTGCCAGTACCCCAAACCTATCTCGCAGCGGCGCGGTCAGAAGTCCTGCTCTTGTCGTCGCGCCTATCAGCCTGAATTTCGGCAGATCAAGCCGGATAGATTTTGCCGAAGGGCCCTTGCCGATAATAATATCTAACGCATAATCCTCCATTGCAGGATACAATATCTCCTCAACAGTACGTGACATACGGTGGATTTCATCAATAAAAAGTATATCATTGCTTGAAAGATTGGTAAGTATTGCGGCAAGATCTCCCGCCTTTTCAATTGCAGGGCCGCTGGTTATTCTTATGTT
>CAMFCK010000272.1 GCA_945948775.1 uncultured Clostridia bacterium | reverse complement strand
CGGCGGAAGAGCGGCAACGGGAGAAAGGATACTTTCTCCGGGAACGATAGAGCTTATGCGTACCAATCAGCTTACGGCGGCACAGAGCGTGACATTTACCTGGAAACAGCACACGGGCTACGGCTACGGTCTTGGAGTCCGGACAATGCTTGATAGGGCAAAAAGCGGTTCAAACGGTTCGATAGGCGAATTTGGCTGGGCAGGAGCAGCAGGCGCTGCGGTAATATGCGATCCTGATACGGGGCTTTCCTGCTTTTATGCACATCACATGCTAAATCCGCATGAGGAGTATTATATGCCCCGGCTGAGAAATACATTATATACATGTATGGGGAGATAAGATAAAGATAAAGCCTGTTAAAAATTTTTGTTGACAGCGGAGCGTATTTGTGGTAGTATAACAGAAAGTAAAAGTGAGTAGCAAGCGCACTGGCGTTGTTGATGGCGACAGACCGATTTGACAATAAATCCGTATCATCATTAAATTGCAAGACTTTTACTGCGAAAGCAGTAGAAGTCTGTTTTTTTACTGCGGATTTGCGAAGCGCAGGCTTGCTGCTGTGTTTACAAAAGAGAAAGGAAATGGTGAGAGGTATGTTAATAGCATGGCTGATGCTGATAACCGGGCTGGTGCTGTTGGTAAAGGGGGCGGACTGGTTTGTGGACAGCGCTTCCGGGCTTGCGGCAAGATTTGGGATATCTCCGCTGGTGATAGGTCTTACGATAGTGGCATTCGGAACAAGCGCACCGGAGGCGGCGGTCAGTATAACCTCGTCTATAAAGGGAAGCAACGGTATTGCAATAGGCAATATAATCGGTTCTAATTTATTTAATCTTCTGGTGGTTGTGGGCGCAAGCGCGCTGATACGTCCGTGCAGCGTGGATAAATCAATAATAAGAAAGGATTTTCCGTTCAGTATTCTGGCTACTGTTGTGCTGATAATTACTATGCTTGATAAAATTTGCGGCGATTTGCCGGAGCTGGTGATTTCGAGAAGCGATGGGCTGATGATCCTTGCGTTCTTTATTGTATTTATGTATTATACTGTGGCTTCGGCAATGAGTGAAAAGACTCAGCCTGAGGAAACGCAGAGCAAAAAACCGATATGGCTTCTTATAGTAATGCTGCTGGTTGGAATAACGGCAATTGTGCTCGGCGGACAATCGGTTGTAAGAGGTGCAAGCGATGTTGCAAGAGCCTTCGGAGTCGGCGAAAGCCTGATAGGCATGACAATTGTGGCGGTAGGGACATCGCTGCCGGAGCTTGTAACCTCCATAGTAGCCGTGCGAAAGGGAGAGGATAATATCGCTATAGGAAATGTTGTCGGTTCAAATATTTTCAACCTGCTGTTTATAGTCGGAATGGGCGCCGGAATAAGCACAATCAAAGTAAACGGCGCGATGCTCACAGACGCGCTAGCGCTTCTGGCGGTAAATCTTTTGTTTTACGCTTATATTGCACGCAGAAGAACGGTTTCACGCAGTGCCGGAGCTGTTATGGTTGCGGCATATGCCGTATATATGCTTTATGCGGTAATCCGATAATAACGCCCGTCAGGAAAAGGTTTTTTTGTATCAAATGCTTGAAAACAGAGAAAATATATGCTATAATTATAAGATACGAAAAAGCAAGGGAGGCGCGGCGGCTTGAAGATAACTGAAGAGGAAATAAAGCGTATAAGCTCGGCAACTATCTACCGCCGGGGCGTTGAATATTATCAGGAGGGAAGAGTTCATATCCGTGTGCGCGATGAGCATGAGCTGGTGTCTGTCGTCGACGGTGAGGAGCTTTATAATGTAGGCGTACATTTTGACGATAAAGGACATGTTACCGACAGCTTTTGTACCTGTCCGTATTTCCGTACAATGGACTGCACCTGCAAGCATATAGTGGCAACCCTGAAGGTACGGCAGAAGGAACTGGAGGAGGGCGGAAGCTTTCAGAACGAAAATGACCGCCTTGCAAAGCAGATATGCGCCGGGTTTGATAATATGAATACAGATAAGCGTCACCTTAATCTGGCGGTATCTATGAGGATAACCACGTCGCAGGAGGGAATAAAATACAGCGCCGTGCTGTTCGTTGGCGAGGAGCAGCCGGAGCAGATAGCCGGAGCGGAGGCTTTTCTTGCCGCGTATGCCGGCACAAGAGAATATAAGCTGTCGAAATTCCGCAGCTTCAACAGAGAAAAATACGAATTTTCCGATAATGACGCGAAGATACTTGACATACTTGCCGAGAGCTGTCAGAACAAGACGGCGGCAGGTATTTTTACACAGAGGGTTTCCTCGACGGAGTTCGGGGCGCTGTGCGCTAAGCGGCTTATGCCGTATCTTGTAAAGACGCATACGGAGTTTATTGTGAATGATATACGCATAAGCGATATGCAGCATCATGAGGAGGATCCGGATATACTTGTTGATGTGAGCGCTACCGACCAATCAATAACCGTGTGTGTGCCGGAAAGCGGTACTGCGCTGATACCCGATGGAAGCTGGTTTTTG
>CAMFCK010000271.1 GCA_945948775.1 uncultured Clostridia bacterium | reverse complement strand
GGTATCAGCACAGCGAAATCGGCTATAACTACAGAATGAGCAATGTAGTCGCGGGAATAGGCAGGGGACAGCTGCTGCACCTTGACGAGCACAAGGCGTTGAAAACTGCTATTTATGAAAGATACAAGGCTGCATTTGAGGATATGCCGGTAAAGATGAATCCGTATCTTGAATGTTCGGAGCCGAATTTCTGGTTGAGCTGTATAACAATAGATGAAGAAGCAATGAGTAAAGTAACTCCGGAGAAAATCAGAATTGCGCTGGAGGCGGAGAACATAGAGTCAAGACCTATTTGGAAGCCGATGCATATGCAGCCGGTATATGCAGAAAATGATTTTATAACAGCAGATGCAGATAATGTCGGAGAGGATATTTTCAGACGCGGACTTTGCCTGCCGTCGGATATAAAGATGACGGCGCAGCAGCAGAGCAGGGTTATAGAAATAATCAAGAGGTGCTTTGATGTATAAAAAATATATAAAAAGGCTGCTCGACATAGTATGTGCGCTTGCGGCGCTTATAGTGTTTTCGTGGCTGTACATAATTATTGCGATACTGGTGCGGATAAAATTGGGAAGTCCGGTGATATTCAAGCAAGCGCGCCCCGGAAAGGACGAAAAGATTTTTAACCTTTATAAGTTCCGCACAATGACTGATGAAAGAGATGAAAACGGCGAGCTGTTGCCGGACGATGTAAGACTGACACATTTCGGCAGGCTTTTAAGAAAAACAAGTCTGGACGAGCTTCCTGAGGCTTTTAATATTTTAAAGGGAGATATGAGTGTTGTCGGTCCCCGACCGCTGTTAGTTAAGTATCTTGAACGATATAACAAACACCAAAAACGTAGGCATGAGGTACGTCCCGGACTTACAGGTCTTGCACAGATTAATGGCAGAAATGCAATCAGCTGGGAGGAAAAGTTTGACAGGGACGTAAAATATGTTGACAGCATCACATTTATTGGCGATGTAACAATTATTTTTAAAACTGTTTGGAAAGCTTTTTTTAAAGAAGAAGGCATAAATGCTGAAGGACAGGCGACAATGGGCGAATTTATGGGAACAGAAAAGGAGCATATAAATGCTTAAAAAGCTGATTATTGTAGGTGCAGGCGGCATGGGACGCGAGGTTTTGCAATGGGTTAAGGATATAAATAAGGAAGAGCCACAGTGGGAAATTCTTGGATTTATTGATGATAATATGAATGCTCTTGACGGAAAAGAGTGCGATTATGAGATTATTGGCAGCATATCTGGCTGGAATGTGAAGGAAGATGGGTATTTTGCGCTTGCAGTAGCTGTACCGGAGGTTAAAGAAAAGCTTGTTTCATCTCTTAAAGCAAAAGGAGCAAAATTCGCTACTATTATACATCCCCGTGCAAGAATAGGTGAATTTAACAGTATTGGAGAAGGCACGATAATATATCCTGACGCATCGATTTCTGTGAATTGCAAAATTGGAAAATATGTTACTCTTTTAGGTTCTACTGTCGGTCATGATGCTGAAATGGGTGATTTTTCATCAATAATGGGGTCGTGTAATATAAACGGAGGTGTTAAAATTGGCAGATGTGCATTTTTGGGCTGTCAAACAGTAACAGTTCCGGGGAAGAAGATAGGTGACAGTGCGTACGTTTGTGCCGGAAGCGTAGTTATGACGAATGTAAAGAGTAATACCCGTGTAATGGGATGCCCGGCAAAAAAGTATAATTTATAAAACTGGAGTAGGTTATGTCTATTGTCGCAAATACAAAACAGTGGATTGATTTGTAAGCAACTCGAAATAAAGAACATCCTGTAACGTACTTTGCTGCAAACGGTACACATCTGCCTTGTTGGGAAAGCATTTTGGGATTAGCGAAAAAGGCGGCTTATCGCGTTCCACAGGTGGCATATGTTGGTTGGGACATTGCGCTGACTACGAAAGGCCCCGTATTGATTGAAGGAAATCACTGCGGAGGATGCGGCGGTAATCAGTTTTGCACGTTGAGTGATAAGAAAACGGGCAATAAAGAACTATTGGATGTAATTGCCAGAATAAGATAAAACAATTTAAAATGTAGAAAGGAAGAAGATATGCCATATTTTGAATTTAAGAATATTAAGATATCCGCAATTGCAAGTGCGGTACCGACAAAAACTGTTAAGAGTACAGATTTTATCGAGAAATTCACACCTGATGGTGTTAACAAGTTTGTAGAGATGACAGGCGTGAAAGAACATCGTGAAACAGTTGAACATCAGACAGCATCCGATTTGGGATTTGCGGCGGCAGAGAAAATTATTAAGGAAAAGAATATCGACCGAGACAGCATAGGAGCTGTTATTTTCGGAGCTCATTCTACAGATTACAGACGACCTGCAACAGCTTGTGTTTTACATAAAAGGTTGGGATTAAGCAAAGAGTGCGTGGCTTTTGATGTGAGCTTGGGCTGTTCTGCATTTGTATATTGTATTCAGACTGCAGCGGCTTTGATGCAGAATTCAGACATAAAAAAATCTTTC
>CAMFCK010000270.1 GCA_945948775.1 uncultured Clostridia bacterium | reverse complement strand
GGTATCACAATGCGCATCTATATACATATCGCAAAACTCCTTCGGATATTTATTGACTAATCCTTCCTCGGAAACAGTGCCGCCGCTGCACACGCTCCTGCAATCGACGCAATTATTACCGCCCAGCCCTCGGACAATGCGCTAAAAACGCTCCACCAGCGGAATATACACGCAAGCGCCACGGCTGTCAAGGCTGCTGCGGCAACAGATTTCTGTTCTCTCGCCTCCGGCAGAACTATCGCCACAAACATTGCATACAAGCATATTCCAAGTGCAGAAGATACTGCCGTACCCAAAAGATTTCCGGCCTCTGCACCCAAAAATGTACCTGCCGCCCAGCCTATGTACGGCACTCCGATAAGTCCCATCATATATAAAAAGCCGACTCTGTTGGGCTTGGTTGACGCTACCGTGAAAATCTCATCAGTAACGCCAAACGCTACCGCCATACGCTTTGGCAGCGTCATTGTTTCAATTTTCTGCGACAGCACAAGGCTCATCAACAGATAGCGTATATTTACAACAATTGTCGCCGCTGCGATTTCCGCCAGCGACGCCGCCGTGCATAAAAGCGTAAGCGCAGAAAACTGCCCTGCCGACGTCATATTCAGCGCCGATAACGCAACGCTTACCCAAACCGGCACGCCTGCCGTGCTCGCCGCCATCCCGAACGAAAAGGAAACGGCGACATACCCCAGCGCAATCGGCAGTCCGTCCTTTGCGCCGTATATAAGATCACCCTTCATACGCTTTTTCCCGCCATACATAATCATTTTTTTCTGCAATATAATTCTCTTTTCTTTATTATCCGTCAAACCGGTCCTTTTGTCAATAGCCGTAGTTAAATTCGCCGGGAATCCCTTTCCTATTCGCCCGCCAGAAATTCTCTGCACAGTGCTAAAGCCTGTTCCAATGCATTTTCAGGAGAAAGCCGGCGCATTTCCGGATTCTTCCTGAACCAGGTAAGCTGACGCTTGGCATATTGCCTGCTGTGAAGCTTTATAGCTTCCGTCGCTTCTTCAAGCGTTGCTTCGCCGTCAAAATATGCAAAAAGCTCTTTGTATCCGATAGCCTGTTCTGCGGTTTTTCCAAGAAGACTGCGCTTTTGATAAAGCCTTTGCGCCTCCTCTAAAAGCCCCGCTTCCATCATCATATCAACACGCATATTTATACGCGCGTACAGTTCCTCCCGCGGATAGTCTGTCATCATATACAACGCGCGGTATCGGCTGTCCTTCTTCTTTGTCTGCTCCTGATGCTCTGAGATTGCAATTGCGTGCAGACGATAAAATTCAATTGCGCGGATAATTCTTTTCAGATTATTCGGATGCAGGCGCGATGCGGAAACCGGATCAAACACAGCAAGCTCATCAATAAGCGTTTGCACGCCGTCGCGCTGCGCTCTTTCGGCAAGCTCCGCCCTCAGTCCGGGCAGTTCCTCCTCCGCGTCAAAATCCACATCCTTTGCAAGAGAGTCAATATAAAGTCCCGTTCCTCCTGCAACTATCACTCTTTTTCCCCTCGATACAATATCTGCCGCAGCTTCATGCGCAAGCCTGCAAAAATCCGCCGCCGAAAAGCTCTGCTCCGGCGTAATTATATCCATCAGATGATGCGCAATACCTCCGCGCTCCTCCCTGTCCGGCTTTGCCGTGCCGATATCCATTTCTTTATATATCTGCATACTGTCCGCAGAGATAATCTCCGCGTCAAATGCCTTTGCTATCTCAATTGCAAGCGCCGTTTTTCCGGAGGCAGTCGCACCGGCGACTATTATAAGCGGAATTTTTTTCATAGCGTACGCCCAAACTCCTTTTCTATCTCCTTTTTAGTCATTTTTATAACTATCGGACGTCCGTGTGGACAGGTGTTTATATTGGGAAGCTCAAAAACGCGGCGCACCAGCTCATACATTTCAACCTCGGTAAATTTGTGATTTGCCTTTATTGCCGCTTTGCAGGCAATAGTATATGTAAGCCGCTCCTTTGCCTTTCCTATTACCTCCTCGCGGTTTTCGCCCAGCTCCGTTAAAAGCTCGATAAATAAATCAATAAGCTCCTCCTCGTCCATAGGCGACGGTACTGCGGTAATAAAAAAATTCCCGTTTTTTTCCTCAGCCTCAAAGCCCAGCTCGTCAAGCGCGTCCTTATGCTCGTCAAACAGCGCCGCCTCAACCGGAGAAAGCTGCACCGGCACCGGCGCCATCAATACCTGTGCGGTGATTTTACGTCCGGCAAGCCGGCTTTTCAATTCTTCGTATTTTATCCTCTCATGTGCGGCATGCTGGTCAATCAGCAGGAGAGAATCCTCCTCCTCAACAAGTATATAGGTAGCAAAAAGCTGTCCTATAATACGGAAATTCCGCGGCAGCGACTCAATTCCTCTGATCTGCTTCTGCTGCGAACGCAGCTCTGCAAGCGGCTCATCGCCTATGCCGGACAGCTCCTCCTGTCTGCGCCGGAAATATTCATCTCTCTGCTCCGGCGGCAGAAATTCATCAAAGGCAGA
>CAMFCK010000269.1 GCA_945948775.1 uncultured Clostridia bacterium | reverse complement strand
GCGGGGCTAAGTCATGACGAAACCGAAAAGCTAAGAGAGCGTATAGACTCTAAGGATGCGCTCGGAATTCGGGAGATCACTTCGCGGCTCAATATAGATGATGATATAAAGAAGCTGATGATAGATTTGCCGTCGCTTTTCGGCGGTACCGAGGTGCTTGACCGCGCGTCGGTTGAGGGGCTGAATCCTGTTTCAAGCGCGGCGCTCGATAATATACGCAGGATTTTTGAGCTTCTGACGCTTTACGGATTGGAGAAGTATATTTCCATAGACCTCGGTATGCTGCAAAGCATTGACTATTATACCGGCTCTATCTTCAAGTGCTATACGCACGGTGTAGGATTTCCGATCTGCGCCGGAGGAAGATATGATAATCTTGTGGGCAATTTCGGCGTTAATGCCGGTGCTGTCGGCGTTGCATTCGGTATAAACAGGATAATGTCGGCGCTCGGCACAAAAGAAAAAACTCATACTCCGGACAATACGCAGACAAGCGTGATTTTTCCGGAGCATAATGCCGAGGGGCTTGCATATGATCTGGCTTATTCGCTCAGAGTGAACGGATGCCTGATAGAGGAGTATATCGGCGGCGGTGATTATACCGACTGCGAGAAATACTGTGGTGCGGCAGGGGCAGGCTGTATGATGCGTGTTTATCCTGACGGCAAGCTGCAAATCAAGGATTTTCTGCGCGGCGAAATAACCGAAACGACTGTGCAGGAGTTTTTGGGATATTATGATGATGACGGATGTGAGGACGAACATGACTGCGGCTGCGGACATGAGCATCACCATCATCATGACTGTGAGTGCGAACATTAATTCCTGAAAGGTCGGTATTGATTAAGATGAAATATTTAACGGTAGCCCTGGCAAAGGGCAGATTGGCGGAGCTTGCAATGGACATGTTCGGTGAAATAGGCATGGACTGCTCCGAAATGAAGGAAAAAACAAGAAAGCTCATTTTCACGGACGAAAAAAACAAAATGAAGTTTATTCTGGTAAAAGCATCGGATGTTCCGACGTATGTTGAGTACGGTGCGGCAGATATAGGTATTGTCGGAAAGGATACATTGCTTGAGGAAAACCGAAATCTTTATGAGATGATAAATCTCGGCTTCGGGAAATGTAAGATGGCGGTCTGTGGCAAGGCGGAGATGCGCGATAGGATATTTAATGTAAATAATCTGAAGGTTGCGTCTAAGTATCCGCATATTGCGGAAAAATTCTTCCGTGACGAAAAAGGTCAGACAATTGAGCTTATCAAGCTGAACGGCTCGGTGGAGCTTGCCCCGCTGGTGGGCTTGTCGGATGTTATAGTAGATATTGTTGAAAGCGGAAAAACTCTTGCAGAGAACGGACTTGAGGTGCTTTATGACATTTGCCCGCTTTCCGCGTGGTTCGTTGTCAATAAGGTCAGCATGAAGATGTACACCGAACGGATAATGGCAATAGTTGAGGGCTTGAGTAGAAATCTCGGCGGAAATTGATGAAAGGATAATGCAAATGAGGATATATCCGGCAATTGATATAAAGGACGGAAAATGCGTCCGGCTGTTTAAGGGAAAATTTGATGAAGTAACGGTATACGGCGACGATCCTGTGGCAATGGCGGTAAGATGGGAGCGCGAGGGCGGAGAGTTTATACATGTTGTTGACCTGGACGGTGCAAAGCACGGACACGGTGTGAATGCGGAGACGATAAAAAAAATCTGCGCTTCGGTAAACGTTCCTGTTCAGACAGGCGGCGGAATACGCAGCATGGAGGATATAGAAAAAAAGCTTTCCTGCGGTATAGATCGTGTGATAATAGGCACATCAGCAGTACGCGATGAGGAGTTTGTGCGCCGCGCCGTAGATAAATATGAGGGAAAAATTGTGATCGGTATTGACGCGAAGGACGGTCTGGTTGCCATTGAGGGCTGGGAGCAGGTTTCGCAGTATAAGGCGGTGGAATTTGCACAGCGAATGGAAAAACTGGGCGTTAGAACTATAGTATATACCGATATTGCGACAGACGGTACGCTTGCCGGGCCGAATGTAAGCGCAATGCGCGAAATGACGGCAAACACATCGCTTGATGTTATCGCATCGGGCGGAATCGGGAACTCCGGACATATAGCGTCATTGCTTGATACCGGTGTTGAAGGAGTAATAGTAGGCAAGGCATTATACACCGGCGATGTGAAATTGTCGGAAGCGAAAGCCTTGTGCAAAAAGTAAAGGAGAAGAGAATGGAAGAATTATTAAGCGTTATAAAATTTGATGCTGACGGTCTTATTCCGGCGGTATTGCAGCATGCGCTGACAAAACAGGTGTTGATGGTAGGATATATGAATGAAGAAAGCCTTAAAAAGACCTTTGAGGAAAAGAAGGCTGTCTTTTTCTCGCGCAGCCGCGGCAAGCTCTGGACAAAGGGCGAAACAAGCGGAAATTTCATGCATGTGCAGACTGTTGATGTGGATTGTGACGGCGATGTTGATTTGTACGATGCCTATTGTGTTTTTGA
>CAMFCK010000268.1 GCA_945948775.1 uncultured Clostridia bacterium | reverse complement strand
TAAGACAAGAGTAAAGGTTGTCAAGAATAAGATTGCTCCTCCGTTTAAAGAAGCGGAATTTGATATTATGTACGGAGAGGGTATATCAAAAGAAGGCAACATTCTTGACGCAGCGGTTGAGCTTGGAATTATCAAAAAATCCGGCGCGTGGTTTTCCTACGAGGGGGAAAGACTTGGTCAGGGGCGCGATAATATAAAGAAATATATGCAGGAAATCCCTGAATTTACCGCCGGTGTAAATGAAAAAGTCCGCGCTGAGCTTGGCCTTGGAGACGAGAAAAAGGCGATAGTGGAAATGGACGAAAATCAGGAAGTAAAAAAAGAAGAATAGTCAAACTTAACTAAATATTCAAATTTTTTTTAAGAAAGTATTGACGATTTAAAAATAAAATAGTAATATATATCTATATTATCGTTTAAAAGGAAGAACTTTAACAGGGGGATTTCACTATGTTTTCTAAAGAGGTAGAGGTTCAGAATCAGGTTGGATTGCATGCAAGACCAGCGACTTTTTTCATACAGAAAGCAAATGAATTCAAATCCAGCATATGGGTTGAAAAGGATGAGCGCAAGGTTAATGCAAAGAGCCTGCTCGGCGTTTTATCGCTTGGAATTACTAAAGGGACAACTATCAATATTATCGCTGACGGCGTTGACGAAGAGGACGCTGTTACAACGCTTGTTAATTTGATTGCTTCCAATTTCACCGAGTAATTTTCTGCTTTGTATGTTTTAATAACTCTACCATGAATGTATGTGTAGAGTTATTTTTCGTATGACAGGAAAACGGGCGCAGAGTGATTTTGTTGAAAGGAAGTGAAAAGTATGCAGGACTTTGATTTAAAGGGCGAGCTTGCGCGGCTGCCGGATAAGCCGGGGGTGTACATTATGCACTCCGCAGACGAAACGGTCATATATGTCGGCAAAGCGAAAATTTTAAAAAACCGTGTCCGCCAGTATTTTCACGATCAGAAAAATCATACGCCGAAGGTGAGAGCCATGGTGTCTAACATCGCATACTTTGAGTATATTATAACCGATTCAGAGATAGAAGCGCTTGTGCTTGAGTGCAATCTGATAAAAAAATACCGTCCGAAATATAATATTCTTCTGAAGGACGACAAACAGTATCCGTATATCAAGGTAACCATAAACGAACGCTATCCGCGTATTTTCATGACACGTACGCTGAAAAATGACGGCGCGAAATATTTCGGTCCGTTCGCAGGTACTTCTACGGTTAAAAATACTATAGAGCTTGCGTCAAAGATTTTCTGCCCTCCGGTATGCAACAGGAGGTTTCCTCAGGACATCGGCAAAGGAAGACCGTGCCTGAACTACCATATAAAGACCTGCTTCGCTCCTTGCACGGGAAATGTTTCGGAGGAAGAGTACCGCCGTGTGTTTTACAGAATATGCGATTTTATCGGCGGCGACCATAAAAAGCTTTTAGAGGAGCTTGAAGCCGGGATGAAGGAGGCGTCAGGACGTCTTGAGTTTGAGCGCGCAGCGGATCTCCGGGATAAAATCGCGGCAATACACCACCTTGATGAAAAGCAGAAGATAGTAAATTCCGACCGCCTGACGGATATGGATATGACAGCGATAGTGCAGGTGGGGGATATAGCCTTCTGCGAGATGTTTTTTGTGCGTGCAGGCAAGGTTACCGGACGTGAGAATTTCCGCCTGAGCGGTACTGCCGGCAGCACTCTTGAGGAAATCACTTCGGATTTTATCACACAGTTTTACCGGGACGCGGCATATGTACCTCCGGAAATACTGACCGATGCACAACCGTCCGATGTCGGAATAATAAGTGAATGGCTGAGCGGCAAACGCGGAAAAAAGGTAAAAATCTATTCTCCGGCACGCGGAGAAAAGCGTAAAATAGTGGACATGGTAAAAAAGAATGCCCAGACGGCTGCGGATAATTACATGGCAGCTGAAAAACGATTTGAGGAGAAAAACGCGGTTTTAACCGAGCTGTGCAAGGTGACAGGCCTTGACAAGGAGCCGGAGTATATCGAAGCGTACGACATATCCAATATATCAGGCACGGATAATGTGGGATCAATGGTGGTTTTCAAAAACGGACGTCCTGCGCGCAGCAGGTATCGCCACTTCAATATAAAATCCTTTGAGGGTGCAAACGATTATAAGGCGATGCAGGAGGTAATATACCGCAGACTCAGACATGCTTATGATGAACAGAAGGCAATAGAAAACGGAGAGCTTGAGGAAAAGGACGCAAAATTCCTGCCGTTGCCCGACCTGATGCTTATAGACGGAGGCGGCGGACATCTCGCGGCGGCAAATGAAATTCTGGAAATGATGAGCGCAGAGATACCCTCCTTCGGAATGGTAAAGGATAACCGTCACAGAACGCGCGCGCTGGTCTGCACAGAGGGGGAAATAGCAATTTCTCCGACAAGCAGCGTGTTCAGGCTGAGAACGGGCAGACAGTGCGAGGCGCACCGCAGCGCGATAACACATCACCGCAGGCAGAGGGCAAAGAATAT
>CAMFCK010000267.1 GCA_945948775.1 uncultured Clostridia bacterium | reverse complement strand
TCCGAGGATCTTAGAGGGTCTTTTAGCAGGCTTCATAGGTCAGGCTCTCTGCAAAACAAGGCTTCCAAAGCCGATCGCATACGGAGCGACAGGTCTTATGACTGCTTTTATGAACACGCTCTTTTTCATGTCCGCACTGATTATTCTGTTCGGGAACACCAGCTACGTTGCCGAAAAATGGGAGGCTTTAGCTCCCGGCAAAAATGTAATACTGTTTGTCTGTGCATTTGTCGGAGTAAATTCAGTTATTGAATTTTTATCAACGGCAATAGTTACCTCGGCGGTAGGCATGGCTCTGTACAAAGCGAAGCTTATCAGCAAATAACAGGCTTTAAGGAGAAAAAAATGATTTTTGCACTTGACGTAGGCAATACAAACATTGTTTTCGGCTGCATTGATGACGGCAGAATACTTTTTGAAGGGCGGCTGGAAACCGACCGCGACCGTACAGAAATGGAATATGCGGCAGTCATCAAAAGCATTCTTGACATACAAAAAATAGATACATCCGCCTTTACCGGCGCAATAATCTCGTCGGTCGTACCGCCTGTGAATACTGCGCTGACACGCGCTGTACGCATGATTTTCGGGTGCGAACCGCATATAATTGACGTAAATTCCAATCACGGTCTTATAATAGACATAGACCGTCCTGAAACGCTGGGCCATGACCTCATAGTTGCGTCGGTAGCAGCTTTAGCGGAATACAAGCCGCCTATTATCATCTTTGACCTCGGTACGGCAACAACAATTTCCGTAATCGATCATAATTCGCACTACGCCGGCAGCGTCATAACCACCGGTCTTAAACTGTCGCAGCAGGCGCTTTCTGCAAATGCGTCACAGCTTCCCGGCATCAGTCTTGACGCGCCCGAGGCTGTGATAGGCAAAAATACGCAGGACGCAATGAAGAGCGGACTCATTATCGGCTGTGCCGCAATGATGGACGGAATGATAGACCGCATCGAGCGCGAGCTTGGCTCTTCAGCATCAGTTGTTACCACAGGCGGTTTTGCACCTGTTGTAACCGGACTTTGTATGCATAAGGCGGTATGTGATAAGGAATTGATTTTAAAGGGACTTTGGATTTTGTATAACCGTCAGTGCAAAAAATAACGGTATATTCCAAGGCTGTAAGCCGAGGAATTGATCTGCGCAGCGTTTTATGCTGCTGTATTAAGATACTATATTGTATGTTCCGGCAGAAGCCATATCTGATATGCCGGTTTCGCACAGTATTGCCTTAATGCAGCAGCATTTTTTATCCTACGGCAGTTATTATCAGTTTTTTGCACATTTTGACCGCGACTGCATATGCTGTAATAAAAGGGTTATATCCCTTAGTTCAATGAAAGGAAGTAATGCAATGAGCGACAAAAACTGTTCTAATAACAACAATTGCTCCGGCAACGGCTTTAAGGAAGCTGTATGCATACATACCGATAAAATATATGACAGCTGCAGAGACAAGGATTGTCTTGAAAACCTCCGAGTTTATCTCACCGCAGAGGGACAATGCATAATCGACCGCGCGATTAACGTAAAGTGTACCAAGGCTGAAATTATCTGGGTATTTTCAGATATTGAAGCTGTTCCCTTTAACCGCGGCTATTATTCGGTAGATCTGAAATATTTCTTCAAGATCACCCTTGCCGTATATTCCGGTCTTGGCAGACCTACCGAGGTTGAAGGCCTTGCGACCTTTGACAAGCGCGTAATTCTTTTCGGCTCGGAGGGCAATGCAAAGGTATTTGCTTCGCGCTACAAGGAGGACGCATTTGACGCACAGATGTGGCGCAAGACAAATATGCCTACTGCTGTTGTAGAGGTGGTTGACCCGATAGCTCTGGGCGCTAAGGTCGTTGACATCAAGTCCGACAATTGCTGCAATTGCTGTGATGATGATTTCGACCTTGCAAGCGTTCCGGAATCAGTATGCCGCGTGTTCGGTGATAATCTGATTTTAGGCGGAGAACAAAAACGTGTTTTCGTGTCAATCGGTATCTTCTCGATTATCCGACTGGAGCGCCGCGTAATGCTGCTTATTCCTGCATATGATTTCTGCATACCGCAGAAGGAATGCGTAGGAGCAACAGACGATAATCCCTGTGATCTGTTCGAACGCATCAGCTTCCCGGTCGATGAATTTTTCCCGCCGGAACGCGGCGAGTTCGATGAAGATAAAAACAACTGCGGCTGTAAGCAGCATTGATGCATAGATCTTGCCTGCCGGTCATAACAGGAGGCTGTAAAAAACTCAATATATAAAACGGACTTCATAGGGGGTGTCCAAAAAAATCGTTCAGAACGGACGAAAATCAGTTTTCAGCGGCGGCTTAAACCGCCGCTGAAAACCTTACCCGACGGTGTATGCGGATATTTTCGTTCGTAGCTCAAGGGCAGAAACACAGAAAATCCGCCTTCACCGGCGGATTTTCTACATTTAATCGTTATTTCCTTTTTTGGGATGCACTAAAGCAAGTAAAATCAAAGATTTTACACAGTTCGCATTGATAAAGTCTGCCAAATAGATAT
>CAMFCK010000266.1 GCA_945948775.1 uncultured Clostridia bacterium | reverse complement strand
GTATACGCAGGCCGGACTATTACAGGATATCCTATCTCGTCGGCAAAGCGCAGCCCGTCTTCAAGATTTGTTACGATTTCGCTCGGAGCAATCGGCTGATTTGTGCGTTCCATAAGCTTTTTAAAGCTGTCGCGATCCTCGCCTTCCTTGATAGAATCAATTGATGTGCCTATCACACGCATATTATATTTGTCAAGTATTCCTCTGTCGTAAAGCTCACAGGTGAGGTTAAGTCCCGTCTGACCACCCATCCCGGCAATAACGCTGTCCGGACGCTCGCGCTCGATAATTTTTTCAAGATAATCAATCGTAAGCGGCTCAATATATGTTTTGGACGCCATACCGCGGTCTGTCATGATCGTTGCAGGGTTTGAGTTTACCAGAACAACCTCAATTCCTTCCTCCTCAATCGCGCGGCATGCCTGCGTACCCGAATAGTCAAATTCGGCAGCCTGTCCGATGACGATAGGGCCTGAACCGATAACCAATACCTTTTTTATACTTTTATCCAATGGCATTTGTTTAGTCCTCCTTGCCTAAAAATCTGTCGAACAAAAATCCGGTGTCAAGCGGTCCGGGCGCCGCCTCGGGGTGAAACTGCACGCTCTCAACGCTCAGCGTTTTATGGCGTATACCCTCGCAGGTTCCATCATTTACGTTGGTAAAGGTTTCAATAACATCCTCCGGCAGATCGGAAACTATATAATTATGATTCTGCGAAGTGATGAATACCCGTCCGGTTTTATGATCCTTCACCGGATGGTTTCCGCCGTGATGTCCGAATTTCAGCTTTTTGGTTTTGCCGCCGAGCGCAAGACCTATTATCTGATGTCCCATGCATATACCGTAAACCGGCACTTTTCCGATAAGCTGCTTTACCGTGTCGACCGTGCCCGGCGCATCAAGAGGATCTCCGGGACCGTTGGATATGAATACCAGCTCAGGCTTTCCGGCTAAAATTTCCTCTGCCCCTGCATTTGCCGGGAAAACCGTCAGCCTCGCATCGCGCGCTGCAAGATCACGCAGAATATTTTTCTTTGCACCCATATCTATAAATGCAACATTGTGCTTTCCTTCTTCATTATATACATATTTGCGCTTTGTCGTTGTCTGCATAATGACGTTCGAATTGTCAAGCTCATTTATTCTGCGCATTGCTTCCTCGTCAGAAACCTCTCCCGTAACAATAGCGGCTCTCATAACGCCGTAATTACGTAAAATCCTTGTCAGCGCGCGTGTATCAATACCGGACAAACCTACTACGCCCTGCTCCTTTAAAAACTCATCTATTGTCTTTTCACACCGGAAATTGGACGGAAAATCACATTTTTCGCGGACAACAAGCGCATTCATGCTCGCCTTTTCAGACTCCATATCAAAGCTGTTCGTGCCGTAATTTCCGACAATCGGAAAGGTCATTGTTACTATCTGCCCGGCAAAGGACGGGTCTGTAATGCTTTCCTGATATCCTGTCATACCGGTAGTGAATACCACTTCGCCCACGGTTTCGCGTATATCTCCGAACAGCTCCCCGGCGAACCGCGCACCGTTTTCCAAAATCAATTCTGCTTTCACGGCTTTTATCTCCTCCTAATAAATAAACACGCAATTTTATGCTAAAAAAAAGACAATGACAAAAGTAAAAATAACTTTTTCATCGCCTGAATTTTTGAGAATAGGAAAAACAAGACCGGGAAGATGACAAAAATATTATCTTTTCCTTGAATAAAGTCCCCATTTTTCCAGCTCCCTTATATTTATCTCATATATTTTAGCATTGTGCAGGCTGATTGTCAAGTATTTTTTTGCAATTTTACGAATATGTTTTGTAAAATATTTAATAATTTATATACAATTGCTGTTGAAAAAAGAGCAGTAATGTGGTATTCTTAACAATGATTTTATAAATAACTGCGAATATTTATGCATTTTAGGGGGAACATTCTATGCTATCGCAAATTTTAGCCGTACTTATCTTTGTGATAATGTTTATTATAGTTATCACAGAAAAAATCGAACGTCATATTGCAACCTTGCTTTGTGCGCTGCTTACGCTGATCCTTGTTTTCGGAGCATGTATGCACAGCACATCGGCAATCATACAGACGCTCAATGTACATAATATTTTTACAATTGATTTCTGGTACCAGACAAAGGAAGCTTCCGAGGCCTCCAGCGGCATCAACTGGGCAACGATAATTTTTATCGCAGGCATGATGATAATGGTTGAGGGCATGGCAAAGGCAGGATTTTTCCGCTGGCTCTGCATGCGGCTTGCAAAGCTGGTAAATTACAAAACCATACCTCTGTTTATAACATTTATGATTATGTCAGCTGTTCTTGCTATGTTTATTGACAGCATCACCGTTATACTGTTTTTAGCGGCAGTCAGCGTCGAACTGGCTCAGCTTTTAAAATTCAATCCGGTTCCTATGATACTTTCCGAAATTTTCTGTGCAAATCTGGGAGGCTCATCAACCATGTGCGGTGATCCCCCCAATATAATTATCGGTACATCTCTTGGTTATTCCTTCGGCGATTTT
>CAMFCK010000265.1 GCA_945948775.1 uncultured Clostridia bacterium | reverse complement strand
CACAGCCCGGCAGATCAAGCTTTGCGACTTCCTGCATATGTTCTATGAGCAGATCATCATAGGTTCCGCCCTGATTTATGCCGAACAAAAGCTGATTTTTATTAATGGTCCTGTCCTCGCGGTTAAGCCTTGCAAGCTCCTCCTTGCACCGGACAAGCCAGCGGTAGGTACGGTCGCAGGAATTTTTGACATATTCATACGGCGACGGGTTCTCAACACATTCACCAAAAGCCATGGCAATAGTGGACGCAAGATTGGATTGAATTTTCATGCTCTCCTCCGGTCCCATGAATATTCTGTGCCCGTCAATATGTGAGCTGAAGGTAACGCCCTCTTCGGTGATATTGCGCAGTCCGGCGAGAGAAAACACCTGAAAGCCTCCGCTGTCGGTAAGAATAGGTCGGTCCCAGTTCATAAACTTATGCAGACCGCCCATTTTATACACCACCTCATCTCCAGGACGAAGATGCAGGTGATAGGTATTGGAAAGCTCTATCTGACAGCCTATCTTGCGCAGATCCTGTGTCGAAAGCGCACCCTTTATTGCGGCAAGCGTGCCGACATTCTGAAAAACCGGCGTCTGCACAGTCCCGTGTACCGTAGTAAACTCACCGCGCCGTGCCTTATTATTTGTATGCAGAATTTTAAACATTGTTTCTCCTTTGTTTTATCTTATACAGCCGTTTGTAAAAGTCAAAAATCGCGTAGAACAGGGATATTTTTTGAAATACTATTTTATTATATTCTCCGTTTGCAGGCTCCCTTTTATAGCGGCAGACGCTTTCCAATCACGCTCGCTTTGCTTGCCGGCATCACCGTACTCCCGCTTCATTGCTTCCGATGAAACCACCCATTGCTTACCGAATTTACATACATCAACTCCGTTGACAAGTTTACCGTAAGCAACCGCTTTGCGGAGCGTACTTTCGTTCAGTCCCCAAAGCTCGGTAGCATCGCTGAATGCTATAAGCCCGTCAAATGGAGTATCTACCTGAATACCATTTTCCCAAAGTTCATCACAGGAAAGGTCCAAATCATCATTCCAAATGATACCGTATCCGCCCACATCAACAGTTACGCCGAAAAATTCTTCTTCATTTTTCAAAGCGATGAAAATAGGTAACTGTTCAAATAATGGCTTCACATCATAAATTTTTGTAACACCCTCGCAAAATTGAACACTCAATCGATAATCCGGAATAGCTGCAACATTTTTGATCTTGTGAAACATAGATAAATACCTCCTTATTCAAGCGGTGAAATGCTCTTGAAATTCTGCGTTTCCCAAATCTCTTTCAATTTGTCTTGGTGCAATCCAATCATTCCTGCACCATTGCAAGCGCCCTGGGAGGTAAATAGCCTTCTAACACTTTCCCGGACATAAAATCGATTGCCGCTACATCTTCGTTATATATTGCGTGAATATGCGGCGAATTATGTTCTTTCTGTAAAAAGTACATACGAATGATTATTCCGTAAAATCTTGATAAAACAGGATATCAGCACCTCAGATTTTTTCTTTATTATATTATATCACGATATCGTGATATTGTCAATAGGAATTTCAATTTATTATTCGCAAAAAGTGTAAATTTTTTGGCTTGACTGCCACCTAAAATAAATTACCAATCGGCAAAATTGCTTTACCAATTGGCAATTATGTACAAATAACATATGAAATAGATATGCGCATATGCGCAAATTAAATAATAAACATCGCATCGCCGAAGGAAAAGAACCGGTACTTCTCCTTCACCGCCTCATTATACGCCGCAAGCACATGCTCTCTGCCCGCAAGTGCGCTTACCAACATTATAAGCGTTGACTCCGGCAGATGAAAATTGGTTATCAGCGCGTCTATAACATTAAATTTCTTACCGGGATAGATAAAAATATCTGTCCAGCCGCCGCAGGCTTTTAGAGGCAGACCGTTCTGTCCGGCAGTTTCCAGCACACGCGTAGCGGTTGTTCCAACCGCTATGATGCGTCCGCCCTCCGCCTTGGTACGATTTACCGTTTCGGCTGTTTTTTGCGGCAGCATATAATATTCCGAATGCATTTTATGCTCGTCAATATTTTCAGCCTTTACCGGACGAAAGGTGCCCAGCCCCACATGCAAGGTTACAAAGCATATCTTTACGCCCTTTGCCTTGATTTTTTCCAGTAATTCAGGAGTAAAATGCAGCCCTGCAGTAGGAGCCGCCGCAGATCCTGAATTTTTTGCATAAACCGTCTGGTATCTGTTCTTGTCCTCAAGCTTTTTTGTTATATAAGGCGGCAGCGGCATTTCTCCGAGTCTGTCAAGTATTTCCTCAAATATGCCGTCATAGCTGAACTTTACCAGACGGCTGCCGCCTTCAAGCACCTCAATGACTTCCGCCTTCAGCTCATTGCCGAACACAAAGCTTGCACCCGGCTTTGCTCTTTTTCCGGGCCTTAATATTACCTCCCATTCATCTGCGCTCCGGCGCGTCAGCAGCAGAAATTCAATAGCGCCGCCGGTGTCCTCTTTTTCGCCGTAAAGCCTTGCCGGTATGACTTTGGTATCATTCAGCACA
>CAMFCK010000264.1 GCA_945948775.1 uncultured Clostridia bacterium | reverse complement strand
GACTCAACGAACACCAGATCGCCGATTGCCCCCTCGTCAACAAGCTTTTTTGCAAGAATAAATCCGTCTGTCATTCTGCAAATCTGACCTACCATCAGCTTTGCATCGCTTGCATCAGCTGCGGCAAGCATAGCGCGGCAGTCATCAAGGTTTAATGCCATCGGTTTTTCACAAAGCACATTCTTTCCGGCATTCAATAAATCAATAACCATCTCACGATGGATATGATCCGGTGTCACAACGTCAACGGCGTCTATATCCCCGCGGCTCAAAAGCTCGTGATAATCGGTGCAGTATTCAACGCCGCACTCCTCCGCCGCTTTTTTTGCCGCCTCCTTGTCAATATCGCAAACTGCAATCAACTTGGCTTTCTTATTATGAATAATTGCATCAATGTGGTGCGTGCCAAAGCCTTTCACACCAATGACTGCAAATCTGACTCTTTCCATTTTAAATCTCTCCTATAATCCTTTAGTTTTAAATCCATCGTATCGCGGTACGCAGTGTATAGATATCAGTCTGTTCCGACAGGCCTTATGTCTGCCAGGCTGTTCCAGCAGAACGCCTTGACCTGCGCGTACCTTCCGTTTAGCGAAAGCGTCTCGGTATTCCAACCGCGCGTCAGGGTAACGTCTTTTAAATCTACGTTTTCCAACCTCCCGCCATCGTCATATCCGGCTATTATTATGGTTGCCGGTCTGCTGCGGTCGGATAAAATTGTAAATTCGGCAGTATTACCGGTAATATTTATTCCCGGCGTTCCGCCCTCCCTGATATCATAAAGCTTTACATTGTCAACTGCAAATTCAAGACCTCCCGCAGGGTTTTGCAGCTCAAGCTTTATCTCAGCGACAGGCTTATTCTGTATTTCCTTTGAACAAACAAACCGGCCGTCATAGTATATATATCCTATATTATCATTATGGTTAATTTCTATTTTCAGTGTTTTCCACTCTCCGGGAAGGTATCTTACCTTACTGCCGGCAATATAGCCCTCCTCATCAAACAGCTTAAAAAAGTTTTGTTCGCCGAACATCTTTTCAAGCTGGACAGCGTTTCCTGATGCATTTATTTTTGTATCCATTTCAAATACATATCTGTCTGAGGTGAGCCATTTATCCATATTATCAAGAATAATGGTGGCATGATCGGTTGTGCTCGCCTTGTCATACTTAAATTCCAGTGCAGAATCCCCCGCACCGTCCGCGCCTTCAACCATATATGCAGCTCCCTTTAATTTCGTATAGATATACATATTGGATATGCTGCTAAATCTGGTACTGATATGCGTATAGGCGTTTCCTACCGTAAAAAAGCCCGCCGCGTTATACCTCTGCATACCTGTATTGTATTGCTTATTAAGCAGGTCCTGCGTTACCTCGTTAAAATCGGCGGAGGCTATCATATCTGTGATAACGCTCTTTCCCGCCGTATAGTCAAGCACGCAATACTCGTTTACGCTTTCCTTATCGGAAACGAATACAGTGTATTTGCCGCTGCCGCAGCTATCAGGCAGGCTGAAGCTGTGCTGCCACTCCCCCTCGGCCGAAACCGTATCAAATGCGGCTGGCGCTGCAAAGGTATCAAATCGGTCGAGCGCGCCCGGAAGAACCGTCACGCTCGCCCGTCCGTTTGTATTGCCCTTAACAATAATCATGTCCGACGCGGCGTCATACCGTGCGCTTAAAAGCTGCGCTCCGGCGGTTGTGCAGGAAAAAACCGCCGCAGCCAGAATATATGCCATTATCCCTAACCTGAATTTTTGCATATAAATTATCCTTTCATAGTCCGTCGTCCGCAATGTACAAACGCTGCAATACCTTTGCAGTTAACCCGCGCATGGTGCGTCATATCAAGCCTATATACGTCAAATTTTTGCGCTTAATATATCGGGCACATATCTGAAATATTGTTCCAGCAAAATGCCTTAACCTGTGAATATTCGCCGTCAAGCGAGAGCGTATTTGTATTTTTACCGATTGTAAAAGCCGAAGGTGCAATCTTTACGTCCGCTAAAGTGCCGTCCGCGCTATACCCGGCAATTATCAACGCCACTGTTTTGTCGCTATCGGAGAAGAATGTGTATTCAGCGGCATTGCCTGTAACATTTATTCCCGACGCATACGGAGTGAATTTCTTCGTAATATCGCCGACTTTGATTGTGTATTCCGTTCCTGCCTTCAAATCCTCAACCGTAATAGGTATTGAAATGCTGCTCCCGTTTATTGTCGCCGCGCCCGATACTTTCTTTTCATTGCGCCCGATATATGTAACCTGTACAGGCGTGTTCTCATCGACCGCTTTACTCATGGTAAGCTCAATTGTTTTTGCGGCAGCCGGAATTTCCGCTTCATATGCGTCCGTCGCAATAACGCCGCTGTCGGCAACGGTATAGCCTATGCCGGCAAGATACGGCTCGACTTCGTCCTTGATATCATAGAATTTTACATTGTCAACAGCAAATTCGAGACCGCCCGCAGGGTTTTGCAGGTCCAGAACTATACTTTCCGGTTTATTAGTTATCTCCTGCGAATAAGCAAGCTGTCCGTCGTAGTATATG
>CAMFCK010000263.1 GCA_945948775.1 uncultured Clostridia bacterium | reverse complement strand
CCAAGGAGAAAAAAACCGCCTCCGACGGCAAAGCTCAGCTTGAAAAAAGCAGAAGCAGCATTTCCGAGCTTTCAGACGGCGCAAAAACCCTTAAGGACGGATATACTCAGATTGAGGCAGGGCTTGGCAGAATTTCCGAAAGCTCAGGCGAGGTTTCATCCGGCATGGCGGCGCTTAGTGCAAGCAGACATAACATTGATTATCTAAACTCAAGCGCGGCAACGCTTTCGGCGCAGATAAGCTATGTGCTTTCTTCCATGAGCGATGAACAAAAGGCGCAGCTCGGACAGATAACTGAATTGCTTGCCGCCGCACAGCAATATGCTCAGGCAAGCAGCGGAGCAATTACAACCCTGTATTCAAGCGCTGAATCCTTTGGTGACGCAGCCACGCAGATGGCAAGCGGTGCTGATACTATGTACACCAGCATAAAAACCCTGAATAACGGCTTTAACACCATGTATGACGGCATAGGCAAGGTTGACGGAGTTTTTGACGCGGCTCTCACCTTTGCCGACAGTACGCTTTCGCTGATAGAAGGTGCAGAAACGCTGTATGCCGGCGTCGGCACTCTTGATACCGGCTTTAGTGAATATTCCTCCGCACTTGGTACCATTGCTGAAAACTACATTTCTGTTGATAACGGTATTTTTGAGCTTGACAACGGAATAAATTCGGTAAAAAACGGCTTTCTTTCGCTCTCAGGCGCAGCGGATGGAGTTTTTTCCTCAATGAATGAGCTTACCGACAGTATAGCAACGCTCGACCGCGGAGCGTCCCTGCTCTATAACGGTGCGCAGCAGATGGACACAGGCGTATCCTCCTTCGGCTCAATGCTTGGCGGTGTAGATATAGCATCGTTAATAAGCATGACCAAGAACAGCGAAACTGTTTCATTTACCGCGCCGGGCATAGTCCAGCCTGACAGCGTTGTATTTATCATCAAAACTCCCTCCGTTACCGTAGATGATGACGAAAAGGAAGAACAAGAGCCGGAGAAAAAAGGATTTTTCCAAAAGCTTATAGCACTTTTTACCGGTTCTAAGTGATTTTAAGAGAAAGGAAGATAAAAAATGAAAAAATATATATCACTTTTGCTTGCCGGAGTACTTATGCTCTCTCTTGCCTCATGCGGAAAAGATAATACAGACGCCTCTGCCCCGGAAACCGTACAGGAACCCGAACAGCCGTCAGGAATATATATAGGCGTTTTAAGCGCTGTAAATGAAACAAAGGTCATTCCGGAGGGCAAAGGCCAGATAATAAGCTGTCCCTACGAAATCGGTGACAGCGTTGCACAGGGCGCGCTTCTTTATGAGCTGGATGACAACGGTCTTTCCGACTCTATTGCAACAACAAAAAATTCTATTGCAAAAGCAAATCTGTCTATAAATACTGCGCTTGAAAATGTGGAAAATCTGAAAATATACGCACCCGCGACAGGTATACTGCGTAGCTTTAGCATCAAGCAGGGTGAACGCGTGAACGCCGCAAAAATTGCGGAAATAGTTGATGAGGATACTGTAATAGCACTTGTTCCATTCAACTCGGCTCAGAAAAAAAATATTCATATCGGCGATGCGGCATCGGTTACAAGTGCCGAGCTTATGGGCAGTGTTTCCGGAGTAGTTACTCGCATTTATGACGCCCGCTCCTCCGCAGTCGAGGGCAGCAATCTTTACAATGTGGAAATCACCCTTTCCAATCCGGGAGGACTTTATGCAGGTCTTTCGGTAAGCGCAAATATCGGCGGCATAGAATCTCCTGTATCCGGCGTTATCAAGGATTCAGAGGCAGTCTCGGTAGTTTCAAAAGGCAGCGGCAATGCGAAAGCTGTATATGCCAAGGAAGGAGAGCGTGTGAAAAAGGGCGAGCTGCTGCTCGAACTTGAAAATTCCTCGCTTGATTCTGCACTGCAGCGCGCATACCTAGACAAAAAGGATCTTGAAATAAAGCTTGCCTCTCTTGAATCAGACTACCGTGATCTGTTTGTATACGCTCCCGTCAGCGGTACAATTACGGCGAAGCATAAAGCGCTGAATGATAATATAACCTCCAGTACCGAAAGCATTATGACTATTTCCGACGACTCTGCGCTGGTGATGAAAATCAACGTTACCGAAGATACTCTCTCCGGCATACAAACCGGCATGAGCGTTGATATTACGGTTGCTGACGGCTCGGCAAGCGCGCCTGCTTCTATTACAGAAATTGACACGTCAGGCAGCATCATCTCCGGAGAAAAAACATATCCCGTTACCATTACAATGCAGAATAACGGTACGATAGCAGCAGGAACAGCTGTAAGCGTAGATTTGGGAGGTGTCAGATAA
Organism: uncultured Clostridia bacterium; assembly: GCA_945948775.1. Classification (GTDB taxonomy): domain Bacteria; phylum Bacillota; class Clostridia; order UBA1381; family UBA1381; genus HGM11525. Next base: position 239 of record CAMFCK010000263.1, on the reverse strand, counting down.
TGAAAAGAATAATAGCAGTAATTCTATGCATAGCCCTGCTTCCCGTATATGTATCGGCCGCTTTCCCCGATGTTGCACCGTACATTAGCGCGGAGGATGCCATCTCCAGGCTTGCGGCATACGGCGTACTCTGCGGCGATGAAAACGGCAATTTCAATCCTGACGCTGCGATAACACGCGCACAGTTTGCAAAAATCGCCGACGTCATATATGATATTACTCCAGTCGGACCCTCCGGC
>CAMFCK010000262.1 GCA_945948775.1 uncultured Clostridia bacterium | reverse complement strand
CGGCGCTCAGATTCTGCGTACCGATATAATGGGCGATATTATAATCAAAGCAGACAAAAAGGGCGTTTTCGATGTGCGCCGCTTTAAGGAGGAAGAGTAATGGCAGCAAAAGAAAGCGATGTAATGAAGCTAAAGCATATAATGGCGGAAAATAAGGTTAGCGGGGCGTATTTATTCTATGGGCAGGAGTTGTATCTGCGTGATATTTATATCGAACGCTTTTGCGGACTTATACCGGATGATGGTTTCCGGGAGTTTAACCTTATAACGCTTGACGGAAGACAAACAGATAATTCATCCGCTCTTGATGCGATTGAGAGCTTTCCGATAGGCGGTGAACGAAAGCTTGTAATAATCCGTGACAGCGGTATATTCAAAAAGCCCGGAGAGGGCGCTGTTGAGTTTTGGGGTAACGAGCTGAAAAATCTACCGGAATTTTGTATACTTGTATTTGTTGAAGATGATGTTGACAAGCGCTCATCATTGTATAAAACGATCACAAAAACAGGCACAGCTGTTGAATTTGCATATCTAAAGCCTTATGAGCTATGCGCGTGGGTACAGCATGAGGTGCTAAAAGCCAAACGCAAAATGAACAAGGATGCAATAGAATACCTTATTTCAATTTGCCAGGAGGGATTAATAAACCTCAATAACGAGCTGCAAAAGCTTTTGACATTCTGTGATGAAGAAATTACTGCAGGCGATGTCAGACGTGTCGCTGCAAAATCGCTAAGCGTACAGGTTTTTGACCTATCCGATGCAATCATGGATAAAAATACAGACCGTGCGCTTGAAATTCTCAATGATTTAAAGACGGTCAAGGAATCAGCTTTTACGATACTGTATCTGCTCAACTCGGCGTTTGATAAGATGCTTCTGTCAAAACTCATGCTCAATGACGGCGCATCTGTGTGCGAGATTGAGCAGAAGCTCGGTCTGCCGCCGTTTATAGCGAAAAAATATTATAATAGTGCAAAGAAATTTTCTGTTCAGTTTTTAATCGCCCGCGTAAGCAGGGTGCCTGAGATTGATCTGTCAATCAAACAGGGAAAGATAAGCGAGTGGGAAGCCTTGTACGATTTTGTTTTTGAAGCGCTGCGTGAACAATAGCAATGAACCAAATTTCTGCAATTCACATATTATATTTAGTGAACAACAAGGCGGAATCAGTATCCGCCGTGCAGAAAGGATGGGTTAAATTTGATTAAGACTGTATCGGTTGTCGGAGGAGATTTGCGCGCGCTTACTCTGGCAGAGCTGCTCGAAAAGGATGGATATGAGGTTATTGTATGCGGGTTTGACAAGAGCATTGATACCGGAGAACTCAGGACGGCAAAAACACTATGTGATGCGTTGGATTCGGAGGTTATTGTGCTGCCGATTCCGGCAAGCGGCGACGGAATATACATAAATGCGCCGTATGCAGAGGAAAAATTATCTATGGATGAATTCTTTTCCTGCATAGGTCCGTCTAAGCTTGTTCTTGCGGGGCATGTATCAAAAAAGCTTGCAGACAGATTCGCAGCAGAGGGAGTTGCCTGTATTGACTACTACAACCGTGAAGAACTGATGGTCAAGAATGCTGTACCAACTGCTGAGGGAGCTGTTGAAATCGCGCTTTCAGAGATGCCTGTTACATTATACGGATCTTCTGCGCTTGTAATCGGTTACGGAAGAATAGGAAAAATACTTACAAGTATACTTTTAGCGCTTGGCGCTAAGGTTACTGTAAGCGCAAGACGTCTTGGCGACATTGCGTGGATTGAATCAGTCGGAGCAAAGGCGATATATACCGATTCCGTTGCTGCATATGCCGGCAACTTTGACGTAATTTTCAATACGGTACCCAGTATTGTAATAGGCGAAGAAGCGCTTGCCGCTATGAAGCCGGAGGCTCTTGTTATAGATCTTGCATCTGTGCCGGGCGGCGTAGATATCGAAGCTGCAAAAAGTCTGAACAGGCGTATAATTTGGGCATTGTCGCTGCCGGGTAAAACTGCGCCAATAAGCGCTGGCAGAATTATAAAGGATACTGTTCAAAATATCCTCGCCGAACTGGAGGTGGGGTAATGGAATTAAAAGATAAGGTTATAGGTTTTGCTATGACAGGCTCCTTCTGCACCTTTGCAAAAGTGCTTGATGAGCTTGAACGCATTGCTGATGAGGGAGCGAAGCTGGTACCGATTATGAGTAATACTGCATATTCTACGGACACCCGCTTCGGTAAAGCGGCAGATATAAACGCGCGAATAGAAAAGATATGCGGCCGCAGTATAATAACAACAATTTTTGAGGCTGAACCTATCGGCCCAAAGGGCTACCTTGATTTGCTGATAATAGCGCCCTGTACAGGAAACAGCCTTGCAAAGCTGGCTGCCGGGATTGCTGATACTGCGGTAACGATGGCTGCAAAGGCACATCTGAGAAATCAAAAGCCTGTGCTGATTGCAGTATCGACAAATGACGGTCTGGCAAATGCAGCAAAGAACATCGGAAGCCTGATGAACTATAAAAATATTTATTTTGTCCCGTTCAGACAGGATGACTGCATAAAAAAGCCGGCGTCTGTTGTGGC
>CAMFCK010000261.1 GCA_945948775.1 uncultured Clostridia bacterium | reverse complement strand
CCATTCTCGTAAGCGCGCTCATCGGCTCGCCCTGGCTGCCCGTTGTAATTATAACAACCTGGCTGGGGCGGTATTTATTAATATCGTCAATCGAGATCAGCACGCCCTCCGGCACCTTCATATAGCCGAGAAGTATTGAGATTTCAACAATATTTTCCATACTTCTGCCGGATACTGCGACCTTGCGCCCGTTAGCCGCCGCAGCGTCAATTATCTGCTGTACGCGGTGTACATTTGAAGCAAATGTGGCAACTATTATACGCTTATTGCAGTTTTTGAAAATAGACTGAAATTTGTCGCCGACAGTACGCTCGCTCATTGCATAGCCCTGACGCTCAACGTTTGTGCTGTCGGACATAAGCGCAAGCACCCCTTCATTTCCAAGCTCTCCCAGCCGCGCTAAATCAATCATATCTCCGACAATAGGCGTTGTGTCTATCTTGAAATCGCCCATATGGATTACCGTGCCAACCGGTGTTTTTATCGCAAAAGCTACCGAATCGGCAATAGAATGATTTGTACGGATAAATTCAACCGAAAAGCTTTTGCCTATATTTACGACCGATCCGGGCTTTTGACGTATGAGCTTCACGCTGCTTAAAAGATTATGCTCTTTGAGCTTATGCTCAACAAGACCGAGAGTGAGTCTTGTGCCGTATACCGGTACGTTTATTACCTTCAAAAAATAAGGCAGTCCGCCAATATGGTCCTCATGTCCGTGCGTGAGAAATATTCCGCGTACCTTTGAGGCATGCTTTTCAAGATAGGATATATCGTTTATAACAAGGTCGATTCCCGGCATATCATCATCCGGGAATGCCATACCGCAGTCTACAAGGATTATATCATTACCGAACTCAAACGCGGTCATATTCTTTCCTATTTCATCAAGACCGCCGAGCGGTATAATTTTCAGCAAATGCTTTCTTGAAGTCCTTGCCGGCACTTTTGATGTACTTGTACGGCGCACCGGCGTTTTCTTGATTTCTGTTGTCTGTTCTGTTTTTGTATTTGTTCTGTTAGTATTCATTGTTCTCATTAAATCACATCTCTTATATTCCGAAGTATCTGAGCATTGCAACGGCGATTCCCAAAACTGCACCGGCAAACACCTGCATGGGCGTATGTCCGAGCAACTCCTTCAGATGCACTTCTGTATTTTTATAATTCTGTTTTCCCCATTCCTCTACAAGCTGATTAAGGATCTTTGCCTGTTCCCCCGCAGCGCGCCTAATGCCCGCGGCATCGTACATTACTACAAGGGCGAGTACGGCGGCTATCGAAAATGTTTCTCCGGAGAATCCGCTGTTTAAGCCTATCGACATAGCGAGTCCCGTTACAAAAGCCGAATGTGAGCTCGGCATTCCGCCCGAACCGATAAACCGTCCGAAATCTATTCTTTTATCAGTCACAACTACTGTTATCACTTTTATGACCTGCGCAGCAAACCATGCCAATATCGCAGTAACAAGTGATGACTGCTTTAAAAATATAAGCATTGTGTACAAACCCCTTTTAACTTCTTCTGTTTGTTAAATACACGGCAAGCTCTTTCAGCTGTGCCGCCTTATCACCAAAAATATCCAGAGAGGCTACAGCCTTTCCGGTGTATTCCTCCACAAGCTGTTCCGACTTTTCCATACCGCACAGACTTACATATGTGGTCTTCTGATTTGCTTCATCACTGCCGATCCTTTTACCAAGCTCTTCCGTGCTTCCGTACACATCGAGCAAATCATCGCGTATCTGAAATGCCATACCAAGATTTTCACAATACTGTGTGATTGCCTCCAGCTGCTGCTCGTCTGCCGCCGCAAGAACTGCCGGAACGCGGCCTGCCGCTCTGATAAGCGCACCGGTCTTTAAAAGCTGCAGCTTTTGAAGGGTTTCAAGTGAAACAGCTCTGCCCTCGCTTTCAATATCTATCACCTGTCCGCCTATCATACCTTTTGTGCCCGAAGCAGAAAACAACTCATGTACCGCCGCAAGCACCCTCCCGGCAGGAATCGAACACCTTGCCGCACTCACCGTTTCCGCCGCCATGTTCAAAAGCGCATCTCCGGCAAGTATAGCCATAGCCTCGCCGAAAACCTTATGGTTTGTGGGCTTTCCTCTGCGCAGATCATCATTATCCATCGCCGGCAAATCGTCATGAATCAGAGAATAGGTGTGTATCATCTCAAGTGCACATGCAAAAGGCATCACATCCTGCTCCGCTAATCCAAGCAGCTCGGCAAACATCAGCATAAGAACCGGACGCAGCCTCTTTCCGCCTGCTTTAAGGCTGTAACCGGCTGCTTCGTATATAGTTTTTGTAAGCCCGTCCTTTTCTCCAACGGCTGCATAAAGCTGCGGCTCAAGTCTTGCGGCATAGCTTTTTATCAATTCCTTCATTGCTGTTTTTACCCTTTCAATCAATCTTTACCTTCCTCCTCCTCAAGGAAGTCCTGCGTACTACCGTCCGCCATAAGAATTCTGACCTTTTTTTCTGCTGTATCAAGCATCTTCTGACACTGCTTTGACAGCTTAATTCCCTTTTCAAACAGGGCAATACTTTCATCAAGTCCCTTTTCGCCGCTTTCAAG
>CAMFCK010000260.1 GCA_945948775.1 uncultured Clostridia bacterium | reverse complement strand
ATAATTTTTCCAAATGCGATTGAAAATCGCATTTGTTCAGTGAGCATTAATTAATTGAAAAGCTTTCATCACACATGCCGAAAATCAGATATGTTTTTTTCAGCCCGGTATTTTTATATTTATCCAGCATGGAAATGCCGTAAAACAAATGTCTTGCGTTTAGCATTAAAGTAACCGCAAGGGTTTGTATGGGATTAAACGCTCCTAAAAGCAGATTTACAGCAACAAATTCTACCGAGCCGGCAAAAATTGTCAGGCTCATAAGCATCGGATACCAAAAGCTGAAGCCGGATATATTCATATAAATTCCGTAGGCTATTCCTAAAAACAAAAATCCGGCAAGAATAGGAATAGTATACGGAAAAGCAGCTTTTAAAGCGGCTGTATATTTTGTTTTGTTTATGTTGATCCTTCCTGTCATGCTGCGGCTTTGGCAGCTCTAATTTTTTTCGTTGTAAAATTCCGGTATGAAGCTTTCCTCTGCCGCAGAGCCGTCCTGAATATATGCATTTGTAAATCCAAGGTCTGCTGCATAGCTGCACAGAAACTCATATTCGCGTTTGCCTACCGTTTTGTCAAGCGGAGAAATTCCGCGGGTATGCTTCATAGGAGTGTACTGACTCATAAGGCTGAGAGTTATGCTGTTTGAGTACCGGGAGTAAAGGTAATCTGTAATTTTTTTTGCATCATACAAAAGTCCCGGCAGAAGAAGATGCCGCACAATAAGACCGCGCTTCATAAGACCGTTTTCCGATACCGCAGGCAGCACCTGTGTAGCCATTTCTTCAATAGCCGCCTTTGCCGTTTGCGGATAGTCAGGTGCGGAGGAATATTTTTTTGCGTATTCTGACCGCCAGTATTTAAAATCAGGGAGATATATGTCAATATACCCTTTCAGCATCTTCAGCGTCTCTACACGTTCATAGCCGCTTGTATTATAAATTATGGGAATGTTTAATCCGTTAGCCTTTGCTGCGTCAAGCGCAGGAAGAATTTTGTCAATAAAATGCGTAGGCGTTACAAGATTTATATTATGCGCGCCGTCCTCCTGCAGCTTTAAAAAGATTTCGCAAAGCTCGCTTTGGCTGATTTTGCGCCCATGCATTTTTTTGCTTATTTCATAGTTCTGGCAGTATACGCATCTAAGCGTGCAATGGGAAAAAAATACAGCGCCTGAACCGTTGCTGCCGGAGAGACACGGCTCCTCCCAAAGGTGCAGCCCATAGCGCCCTATAATTATTTCAGAGCCGGCTCCGCAAAAGCCGAGTTTTCCTGCCGCTCTATCCGCCGAGCATCTGCGAGGACAAAGATTGCACAGTTTATGTTCCATGATAATACGTCCTTTGATTCCGTTATAAATTGATTTTAGCATATATTTTTCTCTGTTTCAACAAAAACTTGCAAATTACTGCGTATTACTGTATAATAAGACCGAAAGGAATGGAATAATATGACTAAAAATGAATTTATGAAAAAGGAATACGGTATTTCTGAGGATATACTGAAAATGATAGATGAGTCAGAAATGGAGGCAGCAGGCACCTTTAAGGGGATAGAAGAAACGGCGTCGCTTAATCAGCTCAGGGTTATGCGCGCATTTTACAATCACAGAGTGAGCGAGGCTCATTTTGCCTCAACAACAGGCTATGGCTATGACGATCTCGGGCGCGATACACTTGACGCTGTTTATGCTGAGCTGTTCGGAGCAGATGATGCGCTTGTGCGGCATAATTTCATATCGGGAACACATACGCTCTCGACAATGCTGTTCGGTGTTCTGCGTCCGGGGGATACGCTGTTTGCAGTAACCGGCAAGCCTTACGATACTCTGGAGGAGGCTATCGGAATATCGGGCGAACCGGGAACTGGTTCTCTGGCGGATTTCGGTATAGAGTATGTGCAGGCAGAGCTTCTTTCTGACGGTATGCCGGATTACAGGACGATAGAGACTGTTTTAAAAAGCAGAAAAATCAAGGCTTGTCTTATACAGCGTTCAAAGGGGTATGCTGTAAGACCAAGTGATACGGCGGAACAGGTAGGCGCGCTGGCGCGGTTTATAAAGTCGGTATCGCCGTACACAATTGTAATGGTGGATAACTGCTATGGTGAATTTGTGTGTGAATATGAGCCGACCGCGGTGGGCGCGGATCTTTGTGCAGGTTCGCTGATAAAGAATGCCGGTGGAGGTCTTGCTCCGACTGGGGGATACATTGCAGGCAGAAAGGATTTGATTGAGCTTTGCGCATACCGGCTTACTTCTGTGGGCATAGGAAAGGAGTGCGGAGCAACGCTCGGACTTAACAAAAGTATATATCAGGGGTTGTTCATGGCGCCGCATACCGTCATGCAGGCGATGAAGGCTGCTGTTCTTTGCGCTTATGTCTATAAAAAGCTCGGATTTTGCGTGCTTCCTGAACCGGACGGAGTGCGCGGAGATATTATTCAGTCGGTAAGCTTTGGCAGCGCGGAGGGGGTAATAGCTTTCTGCAGGGGAATACAGCGCGGTGCGCCGGTGGACTCCTTTGTTTCGCCGGAGCCGTGGGATATGCCCGGCTATCAGTCCCAAGTAATTATGGCTGCCGGTGCATTCGTGCAGG
>CAMFCK010000259.1 GCA_945948775.1 uncultured Clostridia bacterium | reverse complement strand
CACTAGCTTCCACGCTGCTTTCGCTTTGCTACGGCTGGAGCCGTGAGGAAAGCGAAAAACGCGTTTATGAAAGCATACGCAGCGGAGCTGCCCTTGCAAAGTTCAGGGAATGGATTTTTGCCCAGGGAGGAAATACGGAATTCATTGATAATCCCAAAGCTCTCGGAACTGCAAAATATATAATTGAATATAAAGCAAAGGGCAGCGGCTATATTTCTTTTATGAATACCGAAGTTATAGGCAAGGCTGCCGCGGCTCTCGGTGCGGGAAGAGAAAAGACTACGGATTCTGTTGACCATACCGCCGGAATAATGCTTAAAAAGAAAACAGGCGATAAGGTAAAGATAGGCGACACCGTCGCCGTGCTTTATACAAATAAGGAAGACGCGGAAATTGAAGCTTCACGGCTTATTTCCGAAGCCATAATTTATTCTGAAGAAAAACCAAATGAAGAACCCCTTGTTTACGGAATCATAAAATAAACGGCTTGGGACGGTGTATAAAAAATGTTTGTTATGGGAATTGCGGGCGGAACGGGAAGCGGAAAAACGACCTTTACCACTACACTTATCAACAGATTCAAAGATGATATAACTGTCATACATCATGACAATTACTATAATATTTTGGATCATCTTACCTTTGAAGAACGATTCGTTTGATACAAAACTGATGATAGAGGACATAAAAAAGCTTAAAAACGGCGAAACCATTCAAGAGCCCGTGTATGACTATGTCGTACACAACCGCAGCAAAGACAAAACCATAACGCTTAAGCCGTCAAAAATACTGATTATAGAGGGAATTCTCATTCTGCAGAACAAAGAGCTGCGCGACCTTATGGATATGAAGGTTTTTGTTGATTCTGTTCTTACACAGTACGCCGCCACGGTAAAGCCCATGCACGAAAAATATGTTGAGCCAAGCAAAAAATATGCGGATATAATTGTACTTGAGGGCGGGCATAACCAGGTGGCAATAGACCTTTTTTCCGGATATATTTCCGAATATTTAAGAAAAAATAAGTAAGCAAAACAAAAACGTACCGCAAGGTGCGTTTTTTATATTGTTTAATAAAAAACAGAGAAAAAATTTACAATCAAATGAGACTTTATGTCTTGAACTATTGTTCAATTTGTGTTACAGTAAAGGTACTGTGAATAGAATTTTACACAGGGAGGAAACAAACAATGAAAAAAATTCTTGCACTGCTTCTTGCCATGGTAATGATGCTTACCATGATGGCAGGATGCAACAAACAGCCTGCCGATGACAACAGCGGCGACGTTAACAACAGCGAGTCCGAAAATCAGGGCGAAGAGACCCCTGACTACGACAAAATCCTTACTGATGCTGCAACCGCTCTTGGCTGCCTTGCACAGCAGAACCCCGGTGCTACCGGCGACTACAAAGTTGCAATGATCACCGACTATGGCGACATCACCGACCAGTCCTTCAACCAGACCACTTATGAGGCCTGCAAAGAGTTCTGCGAAGCTAACAACACCGAGTTCACCTACTTCAAACCCGCAGGTAACTCTGATGCAGAGCGTATTGCAATGGTCGAAAAAGCAGCAGACGAAGGCTATAATGTCATCGTAATGCCCGGCTTTGCTTTTGCAGCAACTGTTGTAAACACCGAAAACCTTTATCCCGAGGTATCTTTTGTAGTTCTTGACGTTGCTGCCGGCGACCTTCTCGGCGCTGTTCTCGGCGATGCTTATGACTACAATCCTGCCAACTGGGATGTAAGCAAGATCATCAGCTCCAACGTATACTGCGCTGTTTACCAGGAAGAGCTCTGCGGCTATATGGCCGGTTATGCTGCTGTAAAGCTTGGCTATAAAAAGCTCGGCTTCCTCGGCGGTATGGCTGTTCCCGCAGTTGTTCGTTATGGCTACGGCTTCGTACAGGGCGCTGACGCTGCTGCTGTTGAGCTTGGTCTTACCGATGTATCCATCAAGTATGCATACGGCAACCAGTTCACCGGAGATGCCGATATCACCGCTGCTATGGACACTTGGTATGGTGCAGGCACCGAAATCGTATTTGCCTGCGGTGGCTCCATCTATTCCTCTGCTGCCGAAGCTGCCGCAAAAGTTAACGGCAAGGTCATCGGCGTTGACGTTGACCAGAAGGGTATCATCGATGGCAAGTATGGCGAAGGCATGACCGTAACTTCTGCTATGAAGGGTCTTGCTCCTACTGTTAAGACTTCTCTCCAGGAGATTCTTGACGGCAAATTCCAGGGCGGCGTTATTGAGACTCTCGGTCTTGTCTCTGAGAATCCCGAAGACAACTATGTTCAGATCCCTATGACCACTCAGTTTACTGATGCTTTCACTGCCGACAACTACAAAGCTCTTGTAGCTGATATGTTCAACGGCAAGATCACCGTTAACAACGACACCACGATTGCTGCTGCCGATAACGCAACCGTAGTTGCTGTTGAAGATCTCGGAAACATCAAATAATTTGAAGTAACACATTCACAGATAAGAAAGACGGGCTTTGCCCGTCTTTTTTATATGTAAAACTTTATTGATTTTGACGATTTTCCTTGTAATAATCTGATTCTTGTAGTATTATAATTATATATT
>CAMFCK010000258.1 GCA_945948775.1 uncultured Clostridia bacterium | reverse complement strand
GTGATGCGCAGGAGAAAACTTTTTCGGTTTCATTTCACAAAGCGTTACCTCTATTCCATGCCTTGCAAGCTGATGCGCCGCTTCACAGCCGGCAAGCCCGGCTCCGATCACTCTGACTCTCATTTGCCCGTTTTCCTTTCATAGCTGCAATTTTCATTCTGGCAAAAGATTTTTCCGTTATGACCGTTCTTCTTCAGCAGCAAGCCTCCGCATTCCGGGCACTTTTCGCCCTTGACCGGCTGATCCCATACCATAAAATCGCATTTCGGCAGATTTTCACAGCCGTAAAACACCTTGCCTCTGCGCGATTTTTTCGCAAGTATCTCTCCGCCGCACTTCGGGCAGAAAGCGCCTGTGCCTTCGCGTATAGGCATAGTGTTTCTGCATTCCGGAAATCCCGGGCAGGCAAGAAATTTCCCGAATTTGCCGACCTTATATACCATTTTTCGTCCGCACTTATCGCAGATAACATCCGATTCCTCGTCCTTTATCTTTATCTTTTCAACGGCCTTTTTTGCATTCTCCAGATTCTTTTCAAAGTCGGGATAAAAATCCTCCAATACCTTGTTCCAGCGCACATGTCCCTCTGCGACCTCGTCAAGCTCTTCCTCCATGCCGGCTGTAAACTCAACGTCAACAATGTCATTGAAATTGCTCTTTAAAATGTCATTGGTAATCATTCCAAGCTCTGTCGGCACAAGCTGCTTTTTACTCCTTGCAACATATCCGCGGGATATGATTGTCGTTATAGTCGGCGCATAGGTAGACGGTCTGCCGATTCCGTTTTCTTCAAATTCACGCACAAGCGACGCTTCGGTAAATCTGGGCGGCGGCTGAGTAAAATGCTGCTTGCCCTCAATGCTCTTTAAGCTGACCTTCTGATTTTCCTCAAGCTTGGGCAGTTTTTTTGCTTTTTTCTCCGTTTCATCGCTTGCTTCAGTATAAATCAGCGTAAAGCCCTTGAAGCTTATCGCAGTATCGGAAGTTCTGAACTCATGTCCTGCCGCGTCTATCTTTACTGAAACAGTATCGTATACCGCCTCGGACATCTGGCTTGCCAGAAACCGCTCCCATATGAGCTTATAAAGCTTATACTGATCGTTTGTCAGCTTATCCTTTATATCCTGCGGTCTGATATTCACGCTTGTCGGGCGGATTGCTTCATGCGCGTCCTGTGCATTGTTCTTGGTCTTATACTGGCGAACATGAAGATTTTCCTTGCCGAAATTTTCAGTAATATAAGCCGCAGCCTCCGCCCTTGCTTCATCGGAAATCCTCAGCGAATCGGTTCTCATGTAGGTTATAAGTCCGACGCTTCCGTATTTGCCGCCTATGTTTATTCCTTCGTAAAGCATCTGCGCAGTCTGCATCGTCTTATACGGTGAGAAGCCTATTTTGCGTGATGCATCCTGCTGCATTGTACTGGTTGTAAACGGTGCCGGCGGATTTTTCTTTGTCTTGCCGCGCTTGATTTCTTTTACTGTAAACTCCGCAGCAGAGGCCTGCGCGATCACCTTGTCAGCCTCCTCACGGCTTTCAAGCTGTGCTTCCTTACCGTCCTTATAATATTTTGCAGCAAAATCCTTTTTCGACTTCGGCTCGGTAAGCATAGCCTCTACCGACCAGTACTCACGCGGTACAAAATTCTGAATTTCTTCTTCACGGTCACATATCAGTCTTGTCGCAACAGACTGCACTCGTCCTGCTGAAAGCCCCTTTTTTACCTTTTCCCATAATATCGGGCTTATCTTATAGCCTACTATACGGTCAAGAACTCTTCTCGCCTGCTGAGCGTCAACAAGGTCCATATCTATACTCCTCGGCTCCTTGACCGCTGCCTTTACCGCATTTTTTGTGATTTCGTTAAATGTTACCCGGCAGTCCGACTCAGGATCTCTTGAAAGAGCCTTTGCAAGATCCCAGCTTATTGCCTCGCCCTCACGGTCCGGGTCGGTTGCAAGATATACCTGCGACGCTGATTTTGCTTCTTTTTTAAGCTTTGTCAGTAAATCGCCCTTACCCCGTATAGTGATATATTTCGGTTCAAAATCCTTTTCAACATCCACGCCAAGCTGACTTTTCGGCAGATCAATTATATGTCCTCCCGTAGCCAGAACGTTGTATTCACTTCCAAGATATTTTTTTATCGTACCGGCCTTTGCCGGGGACTCTACTATCAACAGCTTTTTTGCAGCCATATCATCACTCCTCATCTGGCACATATTTATATCTGCTGCCCGCAAGTCTTTGAACTATGCCGTTTATTTCAAGCATCGGCAGTATTGTGTTAAGCTCCGCAATCTTTATCCCGCTTCGGGCTGCTATTTCTTCTATATGCATATCTTGCTGCATCAATATTTGGGCAACAACGCGCTCCGGCTCCTGCAAGCCTGCCAGTCTGCCGCTTTCCTCCGCCGGCTGCTGCGGTATTTTTTCAGTTCCTTGTTCTTTTTTTACCGCAGTAAGCCTTGAGGCGCGTATCGGATATGCGTCCAGAATATCCTTTGCACAGGTCACAGCCTGCGCATAATTCTTTATCAGGTAATTAGTACCCTTTGAGTTTCGGTTAAAAATATTTCCCGGTACTGCAAACAGCGGCTTTCCGCTGTC
>CAMFCK010000257.1 GCA_945948775.1 uncultured Clostridia bacterium | reverse complement strand
AAGGCGGCAAGCGCATACTATGAGATTATCATAAAAACGCTGGTGTTTATTACCCTTATTGCAACCGCCGTTTCCTTTTTCGGCGTGTTTACGGTATACATGAACCTGAACTATGCCGCAAAGCGCGTAGTGCGGGATGTGGAAATAACGGGGCAGGTAACGTCTGCGACATATAACCTTTTTGAAGAATACAAAAACAATACGAATATCGGCAGCGATGCGGTAATGAACATCACTGCCGACCGGAATTTTGACCCTGCCACAAAAACGATACAGCTCAGAACAAATTTTACCGTGACTTGCCGGACGATATACAGAATCAATATTTTCACACCCAAGGGCGGAAACGGTATCGGCATTAACGTGCCTTTAACGGTAAAGCTTACTGGAATGTGTGAGAAATACTGGAAAAACTGAAATGAGGGAAGAAATTATGGACAAAATACTAAACTACGCCATAGCGGAAAATGCGTCGGATATTCATATCACGCAGGACAAGCCCGGTTGGATGCGGATAAAGGGCAGTTTTTCACGGTACGGCGGCAAAATAACCATAGACGATATAGACGAATTTACAGAGCTTGTACTGCCGGAAACGCTTGACGCGTATACGCGGCTCAGAAACCGGACCGGTAATGCTCCGATAGACGGCGCGTTTAAATACGGAGGCAGACGCTTTCGTATCAATATCTATTTGTCGACAAGCGGTATAAATATTGCGCTGCGGCTTTTAAGCGATACTATCCTGCCGATTGACAGGCTGTATCTTCCGGAAAGTGTGCGCCTGTTCACACGTGCGGCGGAGGGACTGTATCTGGTAGTGGGCACGACCGGCAGCGGCAAGTCCACTACGCTTGCGTCGGTGATCGATGAAATAAATCATACCAGAAGCGAGAATATACTTACCGTTGAGCAGCCTATAGAATATGTGCATATATCCGATAAATGCAGGATTGAGCAGATTGAAGTGGGGAAGCATATAAAAAGCTTTGCGGAGGCAACGGTCTCAGCAATGCGGCAGAACCCGAATGTCATATTGGTCGGCGAAATGCGTGATCTGGAAACTATACAAAATGCAATCACCTTAGCCGAAACCGGACATATCGTGTTCGGTACACTGCACGCTAAAGGTGTGACCGACACGATTGACAGGATTGTGGATGTGTTCCCATCCAAGCAGCAGGAGCAAATCAGACTGCAGCTTGCCGGTGTGTTAAAGGGGATTATACATCAGACGCTTGTAAAATCCGGAATCGGCGGTGTTGTTCCTGTAATTGAACAGCTCATGGTAGATGACGTTGTTTCCTCTATGATTATGTCAAAGCAAAAACCGAACACCATACGCGACTATATGCGCGGGAAGTCCCTGCTCGGGAATGTATATAAAGCAGATAATCTGTACTGGCATATAAAGAACGGAAGGCTTGATATTGATGATGTGAAAAGATATACATCGCCGGATGAGTACACCATGCTGAGGGCTATGTGCTGCGAAAAGACAGGCGGTGGATTCGGTGGCTAAACAGGTTATAGACTATGCGTTTGAAAATGGATTGATAACAAGTGAGCAAAAGGAAAAAGCCGAGGATTACCGAAGGGAATCGGGTGTGTCCGACAACGCTGTACTGCTCGATATGAAACTGCTTACCGAGGAACAGCTTGCGGTGCTTTATTCACAGATGTACGGTTACCGGTATCTGAAGGAACCTGATGTACAGGAACCGGAATTATGCGAACAGCTGGAATATACCGACCTGTTAAAATACAGTTTTGCACCGATAATCAAGGGCGGAGGAATAACCATAGCAAGTGCAAATCCGGCAAAGCTTTTGTATGCAGAGGATTTAGTGCGCGATAAGACAGGGTATAAGGATAAGTTTGAGTATGCCGTGATCACAATGTCGGCTCTTGCGGCAATTCTTGAAAATGCGTTTGGAGGACAAAGCGCGGATTTTGTCCTGCCGGAGCTTGAAGCCGGCGATGCGTCTGATGAAACCGATATATATGACATAGCCGAAACCGATTCCTCCGCAATCGTATCAGTAATAAATAAAATATTTCGTGACGCGGTTGAGAATAAAATATCCGACGTTCATTTTGAGCCGCAGGAGGATAGCCTTATTGTGCGCTTTCGTGAGGACGGCACGCTGAAAAAACGGTACGAACTGCCCAAAAGCGCGGCGCGGCAGATTGCAAACCGTATTAAAACTATGGCTTCGGCAGACGTTAATACATCAAAGACCATTCAGGACGGCAATACACGGCTTGACATTTTCGGCAGATGTGTAGATCTGAGAATTTCTGTCATTCCGGCTGTTAACGGTGAAAATATAGTGGTCAGAATACTCGATCAGAACAGAACCGGCGTTGATCTTTCCATGATAGGTTTTTCAAAGGAAAATGAAGAACAGTTTATAAAGCTGATAAAACGGCCGCAGGGGATAATACTTCTGACCGGACCTACCGGCAGCGGCAAAAGTACGTCATTGTATGCGGCGCTGTCGGTCTTAAACAGCGAGGACAGATGTATCATCACCTTTGAAGATCCGATAGAATACCGTATGCCGGGAATCGTGCAGGTACAGATCAACCCTGCAATGGGTGTAACATTCCC
>CAMFCK010000256.1 GCA_945948775.1 uncultured Clostridia bacterium | reverse complement strand
AGGCGTTGTAACATATGAGGATTACATTGCGGACGCATCAACGGACGAGCCGGTGATAAAGCATACGCCGAATATCTATGATGAAACTACGCGTCTTTATACATCAGGAACAACCGGACGGCAGAAGGGCGTTCCGCTTACCAGTATTAACGAGGTTCTTTCGGCGCATGACATAATGATCCATTTTCCTATGAACCAGACGGATATTACCATGAACACAACGCCGTGGTTTCACCGCGGAGGACTGCACTGCGGAGGCCCTACTCCGACCTTTTATGCCGGCGGTACGATAGTTATCATGCGCAAGTTTATACCGCGCATATGTCTTGAATATATTGAAAAGTACAAGCTGACATTTGTAGTTGGAGTACCGGCAGTATTGGAGCAGCTGACCGATTCGCAGCTTAAGGAGGGACGCGACCTTTCCTCCTTAAAGGGTATAATCACTATGGGCAGTCCGCTTGAGCGCGCAGCATGTATCCGCTTCCAGCAGACGCTCACGCCGAATATATTCAATGGCTACGGAACGACCGAAAGCCTTTGGAATACTTTCCTGCGTCCGTTTGATCTGCCGGAGATGGCAGGCACCGCCGGCGGCTCCTGCCTGGATGATGATGTAAGAGTGGTAAAGATTTTTGAAGGCAGACGCGCCGAACCGGACGAGGAAGCGGCGACCGACGGTGTAGAGGTAGGCGAGATAATAATAAAGGCACCGGCAAAATCGCCCTACTATTATTATAATAACCCTGAGGAAACCGAGCGTAAATATTATAAGGGCTATCTTTATACGGATGATCTCGGTACATGGGATAAGCAGCACTATGTAACAGTTTGCGGAAGAAAGGACGATATGATAATCTCAGCGGGGGAAAATATCTATCCCACACAGGTGGAGGAGGTTTTAAACAGCTTTGACAAGGTCGAGGACTGCATTGTAACAGCCGCGCCCGACAAGGCGCGCGGAGAACTTGTGACCGCGTATGTGGTAAAGGCTGATCCGTCGCTTACCTATGAAGAACTGGAGGAATATTGTAAAAATAGTCCCATGATAGCAAATTACAAGCGTCCGAGATACTATCGCTTTGTAAATGAGATCCCCTTTAATATGACAGGCAAGAAGCTGCACTATAAAGCAAAGCAGATGGCGGAGGCAGATCTTGCAAACGGACTTTTGTACAGAGTGTAAATTTTTCAAAAATATGTGGTAATTTCTATCATTGTGTGCTATAATAATTAAAAGTGTATAATGAAAGGACTGATTAAATATGGATAATTTTCTTGGTAAAATAAAAACAAATTTCAGCAAGGCTAAGGATGAGGCTGAAAAGTATTCAAAGCTTGCCATACAAAAGACCTCCAATCTCGTGAGCCAGACAAAATACAATTTTGCGGTAAATGACGCGGAGAATAAGATTGTTACTGTTATGGCAGAGATAGGAGAATATGTATACAGCGAGTATCTTTCCGGTGCGGAGTTTCCTGCCGATGTGGCGGCAAAGTGCGAGGATATAGACGCGCTTAAGGAGGAGATTGCCTCGCTGAAGGAGCGGATTGCCGATTTGAAGGATGCTACTGTCTGCTCAAGCTGCGGCGAATATAACAGCAGCGAGAATATCTACTGTGCAAAGTGCGGCGAAAAGCTAAGGCAGACTCCGGCTGCGGATGTTGACGTGACGCCGGCGGCATCGGATACAGAGGAGGACACGGCGGAGGAAGAATAGTACTTTCTGAAAGCCCACTGATATGTACTCAAAAGAGGGTGTTGCGCTAAATGCAGCGCCCCTTTTTTTAGGTCAAAAATTTCGGTGATTAATGCAGATAAATCCGACTGCAATTTGTTTTGTACTGCTTGACTTACCTATCCCGATGTGTTATAATGATAGCCAAGATTGAGCGAAAGAAGGATATCTATGCCATTTATTGATTCAAAGATCACCGGCAGGCTTTCGCCGGAGAAAAAGGAACGCATAAAAGCGGCTTTGGGAGATGCCGTATCCATTCTTAATAAATCCGAGGGCTATCTTATGGTAGGAATTGCGGACGATTATTTGTGGATGGCGGGAGAAAAGCTGAACAGCGGCGCTTATGTTGAGGTAAGTCTGTTCGGCAGCGCGTCCTCGGCTGCGTATGAGAAAATGACCGCGCAGATATGCAGCATATTCCGGCAGGAGCTGGATATTCACGCAAAAAATGTCTATGTCACATATCATCCCGTATCCGACTGGGGCTGGAACGGGAAAAATTTCTAATATAAGCGGAGTTGATAAAAATGCTTTTTCCAGAGGCAAAAAATGAAGAAAAAAAGAAGCAAATACTTAGCTCGCCGGTTTTTGACAAGGCGCTGCAGGAGCTTGAAACATTAAGACAGCACTATCTTAATACAACTATAGAACCCGTGCCGTTCAACCTGTTCAAGCTGTATTATACAGAGGGCAACCGCCGCCGCTATGAGGATATGTATTTTGCCAAAAGAGGGCGTCTGACTGCTTTTGCGCTGGCGGTGCTGCTTTATGAACGGCGTGAGGATATGGAAGCACTTGAGGACGCAATCTGGGCGATTTGTGATGAGTACACATGGGTTCTTCCGGCACATTCTGCCGATCTGGGCGATTGC
>CAMFCK010000255.1 GCA_945948775.1 uncultured Clostridia bacterium | reverse complement strand
GTCAGATATTTCATATGAATACAGTGAAAGCGGCACGCTTCCCAGTATTGAAGCAAGCGCCGTCTGCGGCAGCAGAAGTACCGCCGTCACAAGCGCAGTCAGCTTTCTCTTCAAATCAGATCAATCCTTTCCATATATACAAGCTATTTTATATTCTTTTCATAAATGCACCTCAAGCCATCCAAAAGCAGATGGTCACATACGGTTATTTTCCGCCGGCAGCAGGGTATGATTTTGTCTGTCATTGCTCCGGTCGCAATCACAGTTGCCTGTTCGCCCAGTTCGTCCTCTATCCTGTCGCATAAGCCGTCTATCATAGCTGCTGTGCCGTAAATAAGCCCTGCCTGCATAGAAGCAGATGTGTTTTTGCCTATTACGGCAGCAGGCGGCTCTATGCTTACATGCGGCAAAAGCGCCGTAGTTTTTGTAAAGCTCTCAAGAGTCGTTCCCACTCCTGCCGCTATCACAACCCCCAAAAATCGTTTTTTTGCGTCAATAACACTTATAGCGGTTGCCGTACCAAGGTCACATATTATCAGCGGAGGCGTAAATTGCGACAAAGCCGCTACCGATGTTGCTACAATGTCCGCGCCAAGCTGCGCCGGGTTATCTATGGTAATATTCAGTCCGGATTTTACTCCCGGTCCGACAATTACCGCGTCAATGCCGAAAAGCAGCTTCAAAGCCGCCCTGACAGTATCAGTCAGTTCCGGCACTACTGAGCTTATCACCGCTCCCTCTACCGTCTCGCCTTCAGCGCTGTGCAGCGCAAGAATTTCCTTGAAATCTATAGCATACTGCTCCCTTGTCCGCCGCGGATTGGTCACAACAGACGCAACAAAGCCAAGTCTGTCGCCATTAAAGCCGCCAATCGTAATATATGAATTGCCTATATCAACCGCAAATAACATCAGCAAAAGCTCCTTTCCGTTTAACCGCTTTTTTTATTTTAACACGCGGCGCGCATTAAAGTGCAAACTGTATTCTTGCCAAGAGTACAGTCTGCAGCATACCGCGTGTCAGAAATCCTCGTTTCTTCTCATTTGTCTCAGTTCGTTCCTCTTTTTTGCAGCCTCCCACTCGCGCCGCTCCTCCTCGGTCTCTATGATAAGAGGCGGCACCCTTGTTGGGCGCTCGTTCTCATCAAGCGCTACCATAATAAGATATGCCGTATTAATCAGCCGTTTTTCACCGCTCAGCTCCTCCACATACGTTTCAACCCTTACCTCCATTGAGGTTGTACCCACATATGTCACCGAACCGCATAAAACCACCGTTTCATTTGCATACGCAGGCGCACGGAAGGTAAGGGTATCCACTACCGCAGTAGTTACGTTGCAGTGGGAATGACGCCTTGCAACGACACCTGCCACAATATCTATCCATTCCATAAGCTGACCTCCGAACAGTCGGTTATATCCGTTAAGCGCACCCTGCATGAGCGTCTGCACCTGTTCTGTATAGGACTCGCATACTCTTTTCGGTCTCATCAATATCACCGGCTTTCTAAATTTGTTCAGTATTTTAGCGAGGTAAAAGCTGTCTGATATCTTACATCCCTTAAAACCGGCAGCTTGTAGCGCAGCGTCGGCGCTTCACACCATATTTCAGCCGACCAGCCGAGCAGTCCTCCCTCATCCAGCGGCTTTAAATAAAAATCAAGCTCCGAAAGTCTTGCATCCGCAAGCTTTGTACCCTCAAAAGCTCCCTGCTCCTCTTTTTCAATATGCATTCCTGCCGCGGAATAATTCGAATAGATATTCTCCTGCGTTCCGCCTGCAAAAATCCTGCCGGCTTTTCCGGCAGACTTTACTGCCGGATTTACTGCGGCGCTGCTTCCGAGCGTTCCGGCTTCATTGTATCCGCAGATGCCGCCCGCATAAGCGAACATTTCCTCCGGGAAGGTGTTGTCAAAGGTATCTATGACCTGATTTGCGGCATATACATTCTGTACTACTGCTGCCTCAATATATCCGCATATTCCTCCTGTGTAGCCCTTCGCTGTATATACGCTTACATCAGCCGTTGAAAAGCAGTGCAGCATAAGACCGCCTGCAATAAGACCGCATATTCCGCCGGTATATGCAGTAGATATGACCGCTTTCGGCGGTTCGCTGATAACATAACCTGCCGTCGAGCATTTATATATCTCGCCGTTGCTTTGTATACCGCAGACCGCTCCTGCGTATATCGTTGTTGCCTGCTGTCGGAGATTTACATTTGAGAAGCTGTTATATATCATGCCGCCGGAATTATAGCCGCAGATACCTCCTGCGACTGCTTCGCTCAGCGTATCTGTTTTTGATACGCTTATAGCCCCGTTGAATGCTGTATCGTTTATAAAGCCCTCGTTATGCGCGCATATTCCTCCGGAAACTACATTTTTAGCATCAGCCTTGACAGCTCCGCTTACTTCACATCCGCTTATCTCAGAATAATTATATCCTGCTATGCCGCCGATATATACATTGCCGCCGCTCGCGCTGCAGGTTGCATCTACCGTGCAGTTTTCTACTGTACCTTTATTGATGGCGGCTATAACTCCGGAAATCTCTCCTCCGGCAAGCCGCGCTCCCTTTATCCGCAGATTTCGCACCGTACCGCCGGAAATCATTCCGAA
>CAMFCK010000254.1 GCA_945948775.1 uncultured Clostridia bacterium | reverse complement strand
ATTCACAGGAATAAGATTTACATGACAGAGCATACCCTTTAAAAGTCCGGCAAGCTCACGCGCATGTGCAGGCGAATCGTTTACGCCTGAAATCAACGAATATTCAAAGCTTATTCTCCGCGTTGTTGTTTTTATATAGTCCCTGCATGCCTTTATAAGCACCGCTACGGGGTACTTTCTGTTTATCGGCATAATCATATTGCGGATTTCGTCATTCGGCGCATGCAGCGATACCGAAAGTGTTATCGGCAGATTTTCCTCTGCAAGCGCATATATCTTATCAACCACTCCGCAGGTGGAAAGTGAAATATGCCTGTAGCCTATATTAAGTCCCTCCGGACGGTTCACGTTACGGAGAAATTTAATCACATTATCATAATTGTCAAGCGGCTCGCCGATTCCCATCATAACTATATTGCTTATACGCTCTCCTATGTCCTTCTGGGCAAAGATCACCTGATTCAATATCTCTGCAGTGCTCAGCGACCGATAAAGACCGCCGATAGTAGATGCGCAGAAACGGCAGCCCATTCTGCACCCGACCTGCGAGGAAATACAGATGCTTATGCCGTGTTTATAGTACATTACGACGCTTTCAATACAGTTTCCGTCAGGCAGCTCGAAAAGATATTTTGTTGTTTTATCTATCTTTGACACATATTTTTCCCGTATTTTCAGCTTTGACACCACGCAGGTTTTGCTAAGCTGCTCCCTTGCCGTCTTTTTTATATCGGTCATTTCATCAAAGCTCTCAACGTCCCTGTGAAGCCATGAAAACACCTGCTTTGCACGGTATTTCGGCTCGCCAAGCTCCGATAAAAAAGCGCTCAGCTCCTCATAGGTCAGGTCCTTTAAATCTGTCATGTTTTCAGTTCCTTTTTATCTTAGATATGAAAAATCCGTCGCATCCGACGCTGTCCGGCAGCACCGTCATCATTCCGGGCTCCTCCTCGCAGAAGCCGTCCGGCAGCAGCGTTTTCATGCTTTGAAGCTCAAAGCCGGGATTTTCCTCCAAAAAGCGCCGCATTACACGTTCATTTTCGTCCTTATAAAGCGTACAGGTGGAATAAACCAGCTCTCCGCCCGGCTTCAGATATTCCGCTGCGGCTTTGAGTATCTCAAGCTGCAGAGCCGGTAGTTCTTCAAAGTCAGTCTTGTATTTCAGCTCAGGCTTTCTCCGCGCTATGCCCAGTCCTGAGCAGGGAACGTCTGCAAGCACCTTATCCGCTCTGCCGATAAATTCATCGGCCGCTGTCCGCGCATCATGAACGCGCGTTTCAATTATATCTGTTCCAAGCCGTACAGCATTCTTTTTAATAAGCTCAGTACGGTGTTCATGAATATCAAAAGCTATTATCCTGCCCTTGTTGTGCATAAGCTCGGCAATATATGTAGTTTTGCCGCCGGGAGCCGCACACACGTCCATTACCAGTTCTCCCTCCTGAGGCGAAAGCGCAAGGCACGCCGCCATAGGCGCAGCGTCCTGCACGCTGTACAGCCCTTGCAAGAACTCACGGCTCGATGATGCGTCAAGCCTTTTTACATACAGCGCATCGGGAGCCAACGGGCATATTGTCGCTCCGAGAAGCTTCGCAAGCGTGTCACGGTCGGTTTTCAGACGATTTGCTCTCACAATCATTTCCGGCTCGCGGTTTAATGCCTGCATTATAGGCTCCGCCCTGACGCCATAGTCATCATAAAGCTTCTGTACCGCTTCCCTTGCAAAGGAATAGCGCAGGTACGCCTCCTTTGGTTCCTCCGGTTCAGTACGCGCCGCAGTACGCAGCACGCCGTTTACATATCCTGCCGCCGCCTTGTGTGCATACCTTTTTGCAAGCCGTACACTCTCGTCAACAGCTGCGCTCATTGGTACCTTATCCATATATCTTATCTGAAAAAGTCCCATACGCACAATAAGAAGAATGTATTTTGACAGCTTTTTGAGCCTGATGCCGGAAAACTGTTCAATCATATAATCCAATGTCAGCTTGTGCGAAGTAACGCCATAGACCAGAGCGGTCGCAAAGGCACGGTCACGCTCATCAAGCGTTGTATTTTTCAATATATTTTTAAGCGCGATATTTGAGTACGCGCCGTTATATTCAATTTCATAAAGCGCCAGAAGCGCCGCTTCCCTTGCTGTTTTCATCAGTCTCTGCGCCTGTTGACCAAAAGCAGGAGCCGGAGCAGCTGCAGCGCAGACGCAGCCGCCGCCGCAACATATGTCATGCCTGCTGCGCGCAGTACCTTCTTTGCGCCCTTGAGCTCATCAGAATTGAGCATACCGCTTGTATCAAGTATTTTAAGCGCACGGTTTGAAGCGTTAAACTCCACCGGCAGCGTGATAAGCTGAAACACAAGTGCCGCAGAAAACAGAACTACTCCTGCCATTGCAAGTCCGGTCAGATTCAGCAATAATCCTACTATGAACAGCGGCATTGAAAGCTGTGTGCTGAGATTTACCGCCGGGATTATCGAATTTCTTATCTTTATCGGCGCATAGCCTGTCGCATGCTGAACAGCATGCCCTGCTTCATGCGCTGCAACTCCGATTGCCGCAACCGAAGGGTTATCATAGGTCGCGTCGGACAGCCGTATAACATTTGCCTTCGGATCATAGTGG
>CAMFCK010000253.1 GCA_945948775.1 uncultured Clostridia bacterium | reverse complement strand
TCCGAGTCCGCCGCCCGTAGGGGTGTGGCTGTCGGAGCCGATAAGTGTTTTGCCCGGAATACCAAATCTTTCAAGGTGTACCTGGTGGCAGATTCCGTTGCCCGGTCTTGAAAAATATATGCCGTGTTTTTTTGCAACCGAGCCTATATAGCGGTGGTCATCCGCATTTTCAAAGCCGGATTGCAGCGTGTTATGGTCGATGTATGCAACGGAGCGCTCGGTTTTTACCCGCGGCACGCCCATAGCCTCAAATTCAAGATAAGCCATAGTACCCGTCGCGTCCTGCGTCAGCGTCTGGTCAATTTTTATGCCTATTTCCGTACCCTTTTCCATTACACCGTCAACCAGATGTGCCGACAGTATCTTTTCGGTCAATGTCTGTCCCATGATAATCCTTCCTTTCGTTCTTTTCTGCATATCATGCAATCGCACTGATACCAAAACGCTCTCCTTTACTTTCTGCCCAGAGGACAGAGTTCTGCAAGAGCCACTTTTTTCATAATAATATATATTTTATAATTTTACAGCTGATTTGTCAAGAGTGCATAGCTTTGTTATCCGCCCAAAACATATATTCCATGCCGAGGCATTTATAGATATATTTCACAAAAGAGCCCATGCAAGCATAATATACTTAAGATATCAAAATCTTCCTGAAAGGAGCTGACTGAGATGGAGCCTTTTGTAGCAGCATTGTTAGCCGTATTCGGCGTATACGGCATAATAAGCCTTGTACATCAGCTGTGCTGCCGCCTGTTATGCGGACCGCGCTGCTGTAACCGCATCGTTATATATGTAGAGGGAAAAATCGATAATATTGAAAGCACAGTCCGTTCGCTCATGCTGAAAAATCCGGACGCTGAGATTGTTATTGCCGATGAGTGCAGCGGCGAGCAGCATGAAATTCTGGAAAAACTGTGCCGCGACTATACTCAGGTACATATTGCGCCAATATCCGAAAACAAATAAGAGGGGGGCTGTTGCGTTAAACAGCCCCTCGGCGTGTAGACAAAAGTCTACACGCTGGAGACTGCGAGAAATTAGGTTGGATTTTGCGGAAATGAATTCGTCGGCGTACGATGGTACGGTAGAGTTCATTTCCGCAAAAAGCGCACAGTCATGCGGAAAATACGCATGACTGTTTTCGGTTGAAAAACTTGATATAATATTTGTTTGCTCTTGCTACAATGAGTTTTGCGCGGTCTAACCAATTTGTCGACAGTCTGGGGGCTGTTGCGTTAAACAGCCCCTCTTATTGTTTACCTCTAAAGAATTTATACCGCCTTATTCGCCGCGCTTATTAATGCATAAATTGATGACGTTGAAATATTCGTGTCCACACCGACTCCCCAGTGTTTGTCCGCGCCGGTGCTGATACAGATATAGCTGACCGCCTTTGAGGAGCTTTTTCGCTCCAGGTCATGCTGGGTATAAGAAACTATATCGAGCTTTCTGCCGGTCAGGCTCTCAAGCGCATTGGAAAGCGCATCAAGAGGACCGTTGCCCTCTGCCTCGATCGTTGAGATCTTGCCTTTATATTCAATCGTTGCGGACAGTACGGTAACTCCGTCCTTAACATCGCAGTGATAAAATGCCAGACGCAGCGGCTTTTCATTATTAATATAATCCGACTTGAACGCAGCGTATATTTCCTCCGGCTCAAGCACAGTCTGCTTTTTATCCGACAGCTCTGTGATGTGTTTGGAAAATTCCGCCAGCATCTGCGGCGGCAAAGTATAGCCGAACTTCTTTTCCATAACATATCCAACGCCGCCCTTGCCCGACTGGGAATTAATAACAATAGGCTCGTACTGGCGTCCGATATCGGTGGGATCAATGGTAAGATATGGATTTTCCCAAATCTTCTCCCCTGCCTCCTCATATGCCGCCATGCTCTTTTTAATAGCGTCCTGATGCGATCCGGAAAACGCGACATACGCCATTTCTCCGGCATAGGGATGACGCGGACTTATGGGGATTTTATTGAATTTTTCAAATTTCTCTATAATTTCATCTATATTGTCTATATTAAGCTTAGGATCTATACCCTGACAGAACATATTGAGCGCAAGCATTATAATATCAGCATTTCCCGTACGCTCGCCGTTGCCGAAAAGCGTACCCTCCACGCGGTCTGCACCGGCAAGAAGCGCAAGCTCGGTAGACGCAACGCCCGTGCCGCGGTCATTATGAGCGTGCAGGCTTATTTCCACGCAGTCGCGGTACTTTAAATGCTTATGCATATATTCTATCTGATCGGCATAGACGTTAGCCGTAGCGACCTCTATGGTTGAAGGCAGATTAATTATAGTCTTCTTATCGGGAGTAGGCTTGAACACGTCTAAAACCGCATTGCAGACCTCCGCCGCATATTCCGGCTCTGTGCAGGTAAAGCTTTCGGGCGAATACTCATACCGTATATTCCCGTCAAGGCTTCCCTCAACCAGCTCCACCACCAGCTTTGCACCGTCGACCGCAAGCTGCTTTATCTGCTCCTTGTCCTTACGGAACACAACCCTGCGCTGAAGAGTCGAGGTGGAATTATATATATGTACTATTGCATTCTTTGCACCGTCAAGCGCCTCAATGGTACGCTTTATTATATGCTCGCGCGCCTGGGTGAGC
>CAMFCK010000252.1 GCA_945948775.1 uncultured Clostridia bacterium | reverse complement strand
CGGTCCTCCCGGAAGAACAAGCGCCTCCATTTTTTCCGGGTCCACTGCGCCAAGCTCCATATCAGCGCTAACAGAGATACCATGCGAACCGCAGACTGTTTTTCCGGCAATACCCACAGTTGCAACGCTAAGCCCTGCACGCCGCATTATATCCACCGGCTCTAACGCCTCAATTTCCTCAAACCCTTCCGCAAGCAAAACATAAACCATCTTCCTTAACTCCTTTCACAAAACTGAAGCCGGCTATTTCTTATCCTGGTTCAGCTTTATATATGCTTTCAAAACGCCTATTACCGTCTTTGCATCAGCTATTTCGTTATTCATCACTCGTCTGTACATATCCTCAAGCGGTATGCGGACTACATTCAAAAACTCGTCCTCGTCGGGGTGCTGTTCAGTCTTTTTGAGGTCCGTTGCAAGAAATATGCGGATAATCTCGTCGGTATAGCCTACCGAGGGGTAGCACTCGCCCAGAAATTCAAACCGCTGCGCCGCATATCCCGTTTCCTCCTCAAGCTCACGCCTGCCGCAAATTTCGGGATTTTCCCCGCGCTCCATTTTACCTGCCGGAATTTCTAAAATCATCTTATCATACGGCTTTCTGAACTGCTCAACTAAAAGCAGGCAGCCGCCATCGTCCACGGCCACTATACCTACTCCGCCCGGATGTTCGACAAGCTCGCGCTTGGCAGTGTCTCCGTTTGGCAGCTTGACGGTATCAACGCGAAAATTAATTACTTTACCGTTGTATATTTTTTCCGAGCTTATGGTTTTTTCAAAAAAATCCATATCCAAAAACCTCTTTCGGTTTAATATTTTTTAATACCTATATCCTTACGGTAGTGGCAATTCTCAAAGCTTACCATGCCAACGCCCTCATACGCGCGCTTTATCGCCGCGTCAAGATTTTCGCCAACCGCTGTTATGCCTAGTACCCTGCCGCCGGCGGTGAGGATTTTTTCTCCGTCGCGCTTTGTTCCGGCATGGAATACCATCAAATCATCATTCTTTTCAACCTCGTCAAGACCGGTTATTTCATACCCGGTCTTATACTTTGTGGGATAACCGCCGGACGCCATTACAACGCATACCGCCGCATTGTCCTTCCATTCAATATTAATTTCATCAAGACGTTCGTCAATGACCGCCTCCATAATCTCAACAAGGTCTGTTTTCAAGCGAGGCAGTACGACCTGTGTTTCGGGATCACCAAAGCGCGCGTTATACTCTATCACCTTAACGCCCTTTTCTGTCATCATCAGTCCGAAATACAGCACACCCTTAAACGGTCTGCCCTCCGCCGCCATAGCCGCGACTGTCGGCAGAAAGATATTTTGCATACATTCCTCTGCTTTTGCCGCATCATAGAGCCTGCTCGGCGAAAAGGTGCCCATGCCGCCGGTATTCAATCCCTCGTCATTATCATACGCTCTTTTGTGATCCTGTGCCGACACCATGGGAACTACTGTCTTTCCGTCGCAGAATGCAAGCACCGACACCTCCGGTCCGGTCAAAAATTCTTCTATAACAACGCGGTTTCCGCTTTCGCCGAACACCTTGTCCTCCATTATATCATGGATTCCTGCCTGTGCTTCTTCAAAATTCTGTGCGATTATAACACCCTTGCCGAGCGCAAGCCCCTCCGCCTTGATAACAGCCGGAAAGCTGCCCTTTTTAATATATTCCAGAGCCGCAGCAGGATCGTCAAACACCTCATAGCCTGCGGTCGGAATATTATACTTCTTCATCAGTTCCTTCGAAAATACCTTGCTGCCCTCAATAATTGCCGCATTCGCGCGCGGTCCGAAGGCGCGTATTCCCTCCGCTTCAAGAGCGTCCACCATGCCCATTACAAGAGGATCGTCAGGTGCAACCATAACAAGATCAACCTCTTTTTCCTTTGCAAGGCTCACTATACCCTCTATATCTGTAGCCTTTATGGGCACACATTCTGCTATTGACGCTATTCCGCCGTTGCCGGGCGCACAATAGATTTTGTCAACCTTCGGCGACTGCGCAATTTTCCATACTATAGTATGCTCACGTCCGCCTCCACCTACAACCAATATCTTCATATGCTTATTGTCTCCTTGTTTATTATTATGAATACAGTGTTTGTAAAAATCAAAAATCGCGTAGAATATGGATATTTATAAATCCTTTTGTATATTTTCTCCTCTTGCAGGCTCCCTTGTACAGCAGCAGACGCTTTCCAATCAGACTCCCTTGTGTAAAGAGGCTGCAATATAAGCTGCCAAATGAATTGACAGGCTCCCTTGTGTAAAGGGAGCTGTCGGCGTAAGCCGACTGAGGGATTGTTTGCGCGGTATTGACAATCCTCCCGTCACGCTTCGCGTGCCACCCTCCTTTACACAAGCAGGGCTTTGGGTGAAAATTCCAACCATTTTTCTGCTTTAAGTTTACAACCACATATATTAAAACCTATACTCAGGTAAAATGTTTTCGAAACCTTCGTTCACCTTCTCAGATTGCCCCTTGCATCAGCAACGGCGTACATCAGCGATCTAAGCTGATAAAAGGAGGAATATGCGGATTTTTCGTTCCTCTCGTCCTGCGTGTGATAAAATTTTGCAGATTGCTTCTTGCAGCAGCGACCGCATATCTGTGTT
>CAMFCK010000251.1 GCA_945948775.1 uncultured Clostridia bacterium | reverse complement strand
CCCACTATGACCATCCGCCGCTTGCTATTAAGGCGTTCGGATACGGTCTGCATGTTCTTGTTGAAAAGCCGGCCGGCGTTTATACCAAGCAGGTGCTTGAAATGAATGCAGCAGCAAAGAACTCCGGCAAAGTATTCGGTATAATGTACAATCAGCGTACTAATCCGGTTTATCAAAAGCTGCGCGAGATGATACAGCGCGGCGACTTAGGGCATATAAAGCGTGCCGCATGGATAATAACAGACTGGTACCGTCCGCAGATATATCACGACAGCTGTACATGGCGTTCAACCTGGAAAACCGAGGGCGGCGGTGCTCTCATCAACCAGAATCCTCACCAGCTTGATTTATGGCAATGGCTGTTCGGCATGCCGGACAGAATCATGTCGCATGTAAGCTTCGGCAAATACTACGACATAGAGGTCGAGGACGATGTTACCGCCTTTATGGAATACAATAACGGCATGACCGGCGTATACATAACCTCCACCGGAGAGGCTCCGGGCGTCAACCGTCTTGAAATCTCCGCAGATATGGGGCTTGTGGTTGTAGAAAAGAATAAAATCACATTTAAACGCAACGTAGTGTCCGAGCGCGAATTTAACAAAACAAATACAGCTGTATTCGGCAGACCGGAGGCATGGGACTGTGTTGTTCCCGCTGAAACCAACGGCGGACCGCAGCATGTCGGCATACTGCGCAACTTTACCGCGGCTGTTCTTGACGGCGACAAGCTGCTTGCTCCAGGTGAAGAAGGCATAAATGGACTCACCATTTCTAACGCAATCCACTATTCCGCATGGACTAACGGCTGGGCTGATCTCAACAATTTCGACCATGAGGGCTATTATAAAATTCTTCAGGAAAAAATTGCCGCGTCAACAGTTGTGAAAAAAGATATCCAAATCACCGTTGATACAAAAGGCTCACACTAATAAATCTTTAAAATCATATTAAAAGGAGATAACAACTCATGATGGACAGAAGAATCGGCGCACAGCTTTTTACAACCCGTGAAACCTGCCAGGATATAGAAGGCTTTGACAAAACACTTGCAAAACTTGAAAAAATCGGTTACAAAACAGTTCAGGTATCAGGCGTGGGGCCGATGAGTGCTGCCGAAATCCGCAGCATATGCGACAAGCACGGCATGGAAATAATCTGTACGCACAAGGGCCTTGATGACTACGAGAACAGGCTCGATGAAATGATAGCCTTTCATAAAGAGCTGGGCTGCAATATCCCGGGCTTAGGCTCAATGTTTCCTCTTACAGAGGTAAAAACCGTTGATGATGTAAAGGCTTTGATAGAGCGTCTTAATAAAATAACGCGCGCTCTTGCGGCAGAGGGGCTCTCCTTCTGCTATCACAATCATGCATTTGAATTTATGAAGCTTGACGGCATATACATTATGGACTATATGCTTGAATACGGCGAATTTGATTACATACTCGATGTATACTGGCTTGCATATGCCGCACAGAATCCGGCTGACTTTATCCGTAAAATAGGCAAACGTGCCAAGGTGGTTCATTTCAAGGATCTGAAAATGAAGGCAAATACCTCCACCTTTGCCGAGGTAATGGAGGGCAATCTCAACTGGGATGCGATAATATCGGCATGCGATGATGCCGGCACACTTGCCGCAATGGTTGAGCAGGATCAATGTGACGGCGATCCCGTTGACAGTCTTGAAATCAGCTATAACAACCTGAAAAAGTTAGGTTTTAACTAAAAACGGAGGATTAAGCATGATGAAGGTCTGTGTGACCGGCTGCGGAGTAGTCGGTCCTACGCATATGAAAGCATTATCGCAAATCAGCGAGGCTGAGCTTTATGCCGTATGTGATATTATTCCGGAGCGTGCTAAAGGCTGTGCCGAAGAATACGGAATAAAGGCATACTGCGATTATGATGAGATGCTGCTTGACAAGAACATTGAAGCCGTACACATATGTACGCCGCATTATCTTCATCTGCCTATGGCTGTAAAGGCTTTAGCTGCCGGGAAGAATGTTGTGCTTGAAAAACCGGTCTGTATTACGCGAAAAGAGCTTGAAGAGCTTGATTTTGCGCAGAAAAATGCCTCCGGTAAACTTTGTGTTATGCTCCAGAACCGCACAAACAATTCGATCGAGGAGCTTAAAAACATTATCAGCACGGATAAAAGCATAGGAAAGCTTTTGGGCATAAACGGAGTTATGCACTGGCACCGCGACGAGGCATATTACCGCTCGGAGCCATGGCGCGGCAAATGGTGTACCGAAGGCGGCGGAGCTGTGATAAATCAAGCTGTGCATCTGCTTGATTTGATAAATTTCTTCGGACATGTAACAAACATACGCGCAAGTATCTCAACAAAATGTCTTGACGGAATTATTGAGGTCGAGGATACTGCCGACGCATATATGACTTTAAAAGACGGCGGCTGCGCTACCTTCTATGCCGCAAACACCTCCGCAGTAAACCGTCCGTTTGAGTTGGAGCTGTGCTTTGAAAACGCAGTATTCCGATATTCGGATAATGTTTTATATCGTATAAATGGCGATGATATAAAAATAGCAGCGCATGACAGCGGCAAGCTGCTCGGCAAAAGCTATTGGGGTGCGGGGCATACGCGCGTAATACATGATTTT
>CAMFCK010000250.1 GCA_945948775.1 uncultured Clostridia bacterium | reverse complement strand
CGTTAAAACCTGTGCAAGATACCGCGGACTGCAGTGCGGCGTTCAGTATGCCGAGGGGTTTACTCAATGCCTTGCATGGCCGAAAATCGCCCCGAGGAGGTTTCTGCCGTGAAAAAAGCAGCCTGCGTAGGCATACTCGTTGCAGATATAATCGTTGAGCCGGTAAGTAAATATCCGGAAAAAGGACTTCTGATGCCGGTAAACTCCATCACTCTGCATAACGGCGGCAACGCAATGACGGCTGCGGTAAATCTGAAAAAACTCGGCGTTGATACTGCGATAATAGGCAAGGTCGGAGCGGATATGTTTGGAAAATACTTAAAAGCTCGCCTTGCGGATACGGGAGTTGACACGCGAGGTCTGAGTATCGATGCTAAAGTGCAGACCTCCGCGTCTGTTCTGATGCTTGATAAGACAGGTGAACGCTCATTCTTCCACTGTGTTGGAGCAAACGGAGCTTTTTCGCTCTCGGATATAGATTTCTCTGTTCTGGAGGATTATGAGCTTGTGTTTGTGACCGGTTCTTTTCTGATGGACACCTTTGACGGCGCTGAAACAATGGAGTTTCTGAAGCGCTGCAAGCAGCTTGGCAAAACCACCTTTCTTGACGTTTGCTGGGACGCTTCCGGACGCTGGGGCGGACTTTTGGATATGTCCATGCCCTATATTGATTTTCTGATGCCGAGCATCGACGAGGCGATAAAGCTTGCAGGAGCAGAAGAACCGGAGAAAATCTGTTCAGTCTTAACGGCGCGCGGTGCCAAAAATATAGTTATAAAAATGGGCGGTAGCGGCTGCTATTTAAAAACCGCACAAATGCAGCAGGGTATACTGCTGCCATCGCATAGAGTAGAGGCGGTTGACACGACCGGCGCAGGCGACAGCTTTTGCTCGGGATTTATAGCTGCTTATGCAAGAGGTGAAAGCCCTGAGGAATGTGCGCGTATCGCCAATGCTGCCGGTGCCGGCTGCGTGATGAAAACAGGCGCGACAACATGGGCGGAGTCATATGAAAAACTGCTTGATTTTGCAAGGGAGGAATAAAATGTTAGTAACTCTTGAAGAAATATTAAAGGACGCAGAAGAGAAAAAATATGCCGTTGGGCTGTTCAATATGCTCAACCTCGAAATGGCGCGCGGCATCGCTGAGGCTGCCGAGGAGGAGAAAAGCCCGGTCATTCTTGGAGTTGCGGAGGTGCATTTGAATTTAATACCGTTTGAGTATGCGGCGGAAATAATGCGGCATATAGCACAGAGGGCGTCTGTGCCGGTTTGTCTGCATTTTGACCACGGAACAAATTTCGGTAAGATTATGGATGCAATAAGAAACGGGTTTTCCTCGGTTATGTATGACGGCAGCGCGCTGCCCTATGAGGAAAACATCGCCAATACGCGCGAGGTGAGCCGGGTTGCACATTCGCTCGGCATAAGCGTTGAGGCGGAGCTCGGTCATGTAGGCATGGGCGACAATGAAGATGATTTTAATTGTGCAGATATGTATACGCGTACTGAGCAGGTAAATGATTTTATAGAAAAAGCCGATGTTGATGCGCTTGCAGTAGCTATAGGCACAGCGCACGGAAAATATATAAAAAAGCCGGTGCTGGATATTGAGCGTCTTGCTGAAATTTATGCTGTAGCGGAAAAGCCGCTTGTACTGCACGGCGGCAGCGGACTTACTGATGATGATTTCAGAGCTACGGTCAAGAACGGTATACGCAAGGTAAATATCTGTACCGATATGTGCGTTGCAGCGAGAAACGCATATCTTAACAGCAAGAATAATGAAATTTTATTTGATGATGCAAAAAACGCTGTAAAAGAAGTTGTAAGGACAAAAATGCGCCTTTTTGGCAGCAGTAATATGGCGTAAGAAAGGAAGAAGAAAAATGGATTTTTTATCAACTGTTGAGGGCAGCCTTTTAGAGGGCTTTTATCCCAAGGGCTGGGATATGAAAAAAATTGATGAGTGCTGCGACAAGGGTGTTGCACGCGAAGCGTTTTGGCATAAGGATTTTTCGCCTGTCGAATGTGACAGCATCAATGATTTTGATACGCTGATGGGACACGAAATAGCCTTTCAGATCAAACTTGCAAAGGACGAAGGCAGAAAGCTTGCGATAATTCTGCCCGTAGGGCCTATGGGTATGTATAAGTGGGCTGTGTATTTTCTCACGGCATGGAATGTGGACTGCTCCCATGTTTACACCTTTAATATGGACGAATGGGCAGACGGTGAGGGAAATACTCTTTCCTCCGACAATCCGGCGTCCTTTGAGTACAGCATGAAGCAGGCTTTCTTTGATAAGCTTGGAGAGCTGACAATACCGCCTGAACAGAGAAATTTTGCTACAAAGACAAATCTTCCTACATATCCCGAAAAGATAGCAAAGCTTAAGGCGGAGGGCGCTAAGCTTGTATTGGTATTCGGTATCGGCAGAATGTGCCATATAGCTTTTTGGGAGCCGCATTTTGCCGAGGATTATTCATCTGAGGCAGAGTGGAAAAAGGCAAATTACCGCCTTGGAGCAAAGCTGCATCCGCTTACAATTGAGCAGAACGCGATAACCAGCTTCAAAAGCCGCACAACGCTTGTACCATGCAGAGCAAACACTATATGGCCGGGACTGTTTTTGCAGGCGGACT
>CAMFCK010000249.1 GCA_945948775.1 uncultured Clostridia bacterium | reverse complement strand
AGGCGCCTCAGCGTACCGTTGCCGCAGTAACTCCCGCGCCCGAAAATGTGCCGGTAGCTAAAGCACAGGTAATAGAAGAAGAACCTCTGCTTCTAACGCCGGTAAACGGCAGCGTGATGAGCGAATTTTCCAAAAATAAACAAATTTATCACGCATCGCTTGACGACTGGCGCACGCATAACGGCGTTGATATCGGCGCTAATGTCGGTGACAGCGTAGCTGCGGCGGCTGACGGTGTAGTTGCGCGCGTATACATGGGCTCGCTCGGTTACAGCATACGCATTGACCATAGCGATGGACTTTCTACAGTATACTGTAACCTTGACGAAAATCCCACAGTCGGTCTCGGCGATAATGTTAAAAAGGGCGATGTCATCGGTCATGTAGGTCAGAGTGCTCTCGGCGATATGTGCAGCGAGCCGCATCTTCACTTTGAAGTAATGCTTGACGGCGCATATCAGGATCCCGCAGAATACCTGCAGTAATCAGCGCGGAAACACAAGAGACCGCATAAAGCCGTCAGATGCCACCGTCATAATATCTCCTGCAATCGGTTTTCCGTCCACGCATAGGACATTTGCACGGACCTCGCTTTCGACCGGTTCGGGATAATTTAGCACAATATATGTATAACGCATGCACTCGCTGCCATAGTACGGCGTAAGGTCAAGCCCTGCCTCAAGCTGAAGGCGGTTGTATTGATTATAAACATCATCAGGCGTATCCGGCAGACGCAGCTGCACACGTTCGGACGCGCGAGAGGACACTATCCAGCCATATCCGGACAAAAATTCTGTATTTATATAATCCGTATCATCCGCAAATACAACAAATGCTGCGGTAATTGCTGCTATTGCTGCTACTGTTATACAATAAAGCCACATTTTCTTCATATCCTCACCTCAAAATAAATTCGTACGTTTTTATTTTATTTGTATTTTTAACAAATTATTCTCCGTTTATCTTTTGATATGACGGGATATGATAAACTTGCCGGCAAAATCATAGGTAAACGGAGGTAGAGGAATGAATTTTTTAGATAATCTTGCGCTTACGCTTGTCATAATCGGAGCCGTAAACTGGGGAAGCATCGGAATATTCGGTTTTGACTTTGTCAGCGCAATTTTCGGCGGATCCGGCTCGGTATTCACAAGGATAATATTTACTCTTGTGGGTATAGCCGGTTTATGGACAATAGGACTTTTATTCAAGGATAAGGAGCCTTCAAGCGCAATGCAGTAATGCAAGACGCGCGCTGTCTGCAAAAAAAATACCGTCAGACTATGCTGCTGACGGTATTTTTTGTATCAGTTATTATCTTTTCAGAAGAACGTCTTTCTCATACTTCTTAACGTCCTCAAGCCATTCAAGCCCAACGCCCTTGCCGCTCTTCTGGCAATAATAATCCCAGACAAGTGCAAACGGTGCTGCCTTAAATTCCTGTGAAACAGCCAGACGTGCGCTTACATCTCCCTCTGCTTCGAGCTTTTTCATCATTTCAGCCGGCTGGAGCAAAGCGTAAAGCATAGCCTTTCTTGTATTTCTCAGACCTGTCACCCATGCGACTATTCTGTTTATAGAAGCGTCAAAGAAATCTGTAGCAATATATGTTTTGTCAAGCTTGCCAAGACGTACAAGCTCTTCCATGATAGTTTTTGTTTCATCGTCAAATGCGACAACATGGTCAGAATCCCATCTGATGGGACGTGATACATGCAGAAGCACCGAATCGCAGAAAGCATATATTGCGCCGAGCTTCGCCGAAACAACCTCTGTAGGATGATAATGGCCTGTATCGAGCGTCATGATAATGTGATCCTTGTTAGCCTTCATTACATATCCCATGCAGAACTCATGTGAACCCGCCGTAAAGGATTCAACGCCGATACCGAACACCTTTGACTCAATACCGTCTATAACGCCCTTTACATCCTTAGTAGCCTCAAAAATCTCATCATAGCTCTTTTTAAGCTGCAATCTTGGCGTAAGAGTATCTATCGGAAATTCCTTATCGCCGTCCGGAGTCCAGTGATTAATAACACAGGGCTTGCCGGTTCTTTCATAGAAATACTGACCTATTCTGCGGCATCTTTTTCCATGCTCAACCCAGAAAGCGCGTATATCCTCATCGCTTGAAGATAAGGTCGCCTTCTCACTCTTAGGATGTGAGAAATAAGTGGGATTAAAATCCAAACCTATACCCTTTTCACATGCCCAGTCAGCCCAGCCCGCAAAATGCTTCGGCTCGATCTCGTTACGGTCAACAAAGGTGTCTGCCTCAAGATAGTTTGCATGAATATTTACCTTGAGCGTTCCGGGAATAAATTCCATTGCCTTTTCTATGTCAGCTCTCAGCTGCTGCGCAGTCTTTGCAGCGCCCGGATAATTGCCGGTAGCCTGAATACCGCCGGTCAGACCGCTCTCCTTCTTTTCAAAACCGGCAACGTCATCTCCCTGCCAGCAATGCATTGAAATCGGCGTAGCGTCACAGATCTCAAGCATCCTGTCAACGTCTATGCCATACTGCGCATAATATTCCTTTGCAAGCTCATAGCCTTTTTTTACATCGTACATCAATTGATGCCCCTTCCTTATTTTGTAATTTTAACATAAATATTATATCGTAGTTTTTTTTAAAATGCAATAGAAAAA
>CAMFCK010000248.1 GCA_945948775.1 uncultured Clostridia bacterium | reverse complement strand
TATCTGCGACAAGCTCGTATCCCGCTTTACAAGCCCCGATTTCAAGATCAACGGTCTTACCGGTACAGACATGGTATGGTCGGAATCCGGCGAAGTTTCCAAGTCGCCTAAGGGCATGATCATCAAAGACGGTGTATATGTAGGTATGTAATCTACCCTGACGAAAGGAGAGGCGGCTGCACAGGCGCAGTCTCTCCTTTTGCGTTTATTGACAAACAACATTATTGAGGTGTAACAATGACTTTTCTTTCTAATCTGATAAACGGAATAAGTCTCGGCAGCGTTTATGCTATAATTGCACTTGGATATACTATGGTTTATGGTATCGCAAAAATGCTCAACTTTGCTCACGGCGATGTAATTATGATAGGTGCTTATATATCGTTCTGTTCAACTACCTACCTTGGGCTTCCGCCTGTTCTTGCGGTAATCATTGCAATGATAGTCTGTACGCTTCTCGGAATGGTTATAGAAAAACTTGCGTATAAGCCGCTTAGGAAAGCATCATCATTGGCTGTTCTTATAACGGCTATAGGCGTAAGCTATTTTTTACAGAATATGGCGCTGCTTATATGGGGCAGCACGCCGAAAACCTTCAGTTCGGTGGTACCCTTTGATTCTCTTGCGCTCTTTGACGGAAGACTGATAATTACCGCCGAATCCATAGTTACGGTAATCGCCTGCATAGTAATTATGATCGCGCTTACACTATTTACAAAAAAGAGTAAGATGGGCAAGGCTATGCGCGCCGTTTCGGAGGACAAGGACGCTGCTGAGCTTATGGGTATCAGCGTGAATGTCACCATTTCCGCCACATTTGCCATTGGCAGTGCGCTCGCAGCCGTTGCAGGAGTGCTGCTTTGCTCCGCATATCCGGTGCTTATACCCACTACCGGTTCAATGCCCGGCATCAAGGCGTTTACAGCAGCCGTTTTCGGCGGTATTGGCTCTATACCCGGTGCGATGATAGGCGGTATTCTGCTCGGAATTATAGAAATTTTCAGCAAATCGTATATTTCTACTAATCTTTCCGATGCAATCGTTTTCGCTGTTTTGATTATTGTTCTGCTGGTCAAGCCGACCGGACTTCTGGGCAAAAAAATTACTGAAAAGGTGTGAGGTGTGATATGAGCAAGCTTAAAAAGATGAATAAAACCACACGCACAAACCTTACTGCATACGGTATAGTTATACTCGGCTTTCTGATACTCTATCCGCTGCAGACAATGGGTATGATAAACAATTCCATCAGCGGACAGCTCGTTCCGATATGTACCTATATTGTAATGGCAATTTCGCTGAATCTTACGGTTGGATTTTTGGGAGAGCTTAGTCTGGGGCATGCAGGCTTTATGAGCGTAGGAGCATTTTCCGGCGTTATTGCCGCAGCCTGTCTTCAGAACTATGTTGCCCTTGATCCGCTGCGGCTTCTGATTGCCATTATTATCGGCGGTATATCGGCAGGCATTATCGGCTTTGTTATCGGTATACCTGTACTTCGTCTGCGCGGCGACTATCTTGCCATTGTTACACTTGCTTTTGGCGAAATAATCAAAAATATTATTAACTGTCTTTACATCGGTGTGGACAGCAGCGGACTTCACTTGAGCATGACCAATGCCGAGGCGCTCGGCATGGTAAACGGCCGGCTGATCATAAACGGGCCGCAGGGCGCTGTGGGAATTTCTAAAATTTCTACATTTTTATCGGGAATTTTGCTGATACTATTTACGCTGTTTATTGTTTTGAATCTTGTCAACAGTAAGACAGGACGAGCTGTTACCGCTATACGCGATAACAGAATCGCAGCCGAATCAATAGGTATAAGCATAACGCGCTACAAACTGACCGCATTTATAATTTCTGCTGCTCTCGCGGGAATGGCAGGCGCTCTTTACGCGATGAACTTCTCGACTATAGTAGCAAAGAAATTCGACTTCAACACTTCAATTCTCATACTCGTATTCGTAGTGCTTGGAGGTATGGGCAATGTTGTCGGCTCAATAGTTGCAACGGCACTTTTATATATGCTGCCTGAGCTTCTGCGCGGAGTTGTTTCAGACTCGCGTATGCTCATATACGCAATAATCCTTATTGCCGTCATGCTTCTTACAAACAGCGAAAGAGCGAAGCAGTTTTACGAAAACTTCTCCGGAAGGCTGAAACGCAGCAAATCGGAAGAACAGGGGGGCGACTGATATGGCTAAAATGGTTCCGGTTCCAAGCAACTCTATCGTGCCTGAACGTGATTTAGGCAGCGATCCTATTCTTGAAACTCATCATCTCGGAATAGATTTCGGCGGACTTATTGCGGTAAATGATTTTACAATATCAGTCGGTCGTACTGAAATTTCCGGACTTATCGGTCCTAACGGTGCAGGCAAGACTACTGTATTCAATCTGCTTACCAATGTTTACCGTCCTACCAGAGGCGATATTATGCTAGACGGTCATTCCACCGCAGGAAAAACTCCGGCACAGGTAAGCAGAATGGGCATTGCGCGAACCTTTCAGAATATAAGGCTGTTTTCTGATATGAGCGTACTTGATAATGTAAAGGTTGGGCTTCATAATTCAATAAGCCAAAGCCTTTTCTCATCCCTGACGCATCTTTTCGGCTACAGTAAATGCGAGAAGAAATCAATGGACGAAG
>CAMFCK010000247.1 GCA_945948775.1 uncultured Clostridia bacterium | reverse complement strand
CTGCGTCAGTAAATCCGGCAGCCTTGAACAGGGAGCGGTGAGGCGTTTTTTCAATCCCCTTTTTTACAATATCAGAATACATCTTAATCTTCCTTTCTATATAAATAATTCAATTAGCAGATTATTATTATAAAAATACTTCATTATCAAAGTTTTATCCACCGCTGTACTGATAGCCGAAAGGCTCTCAGTCGGCGCAAGAAGCGTCAGCAGCGCGCAGATGACATATACTATCAGAAGCCCGTTTACCGCACCGACTATCATGCCTAAAAAGGAATTTATTCCGTTCAGAACGGGAAGCCTGAACAGCGCGTCTAAAAAATGAAGTATTAAAAACACAGCCAGACGTACCAGAACAAACAAAAGAATTATCGAAATGATTTTCAAAATCACCTCAGTTACTGTGTCGGTAAGAACCTCCAATGCGTTGTTTTTCATATTCTCAACGGCTTTTGTTTGTTTTTCCAGCTTATCGTCAAGGAAATTCATCAGAAAAGTCGGCAGTCCCATCATTTCTCCGACTTTTACGGCGGTTTGCGCATCCTCTGCGTCCTCTA
Source organism: uncultured Clostridia bacterium (assembly GCA_945948775.1). GTDB lineage: Bacteria > Bacillota > Clostridia > UBA1381 > UBA1381 > HGM11525. Next base: position 2,120 of record CAMFCK010000247.1, on the reverse strand, counting down.
TTTCTGAAAATTCGCTTTCGGCAGTACCCGTCACCTGCTTAGATACATTCTCCCGCACAGCCTCGCCCAGCCTTGACGAGGACAGATACTCGCAAAACGACTCCTGCATTGTAAAAATCAGCACCGCTGTTATTATCAGGGAAAGTACATTGTAAGAGGACTTCAAAAATCCCCGTTTTTTCGCAATCAGCACTGCCGCGGTTATCACCGCAATAAGCGCAAGATCAAGTATATACTGCATAGCTCCTCCTCAACTGCAACAGCTTACGTAAATTTTATAAAATCAAGTCCGGAATTATATACAACTACTGCATTATTGCTGTCGATTATATAAATATCTCGTATATCACGCGTGCAGACATGCACCTTTTCACGCTTTGCCGATACGGTGCCGAATTTCAGCTCCCTGCCGGAATTATATGCAATCATTCCGTGGCCTATGTCCATATACTCCGGCATTGTTTCAGCTGCGATCAGCGCCCTGCGTTTACCGCGGGCGTTCAGCACCTCAAGTTCCGGCACATTGCTGTTATCAGACATTATCAGCTTGTATCCCGAATCGTCTGTGCGGTAATGCAGGAGCTTGCGCTCGGTATAATCCGACTCCCACAGGATTTTCCCTTTTTGCGACACACCGCAGATTTTATCGTCAGCAAATACATTCAGCACTCCGCCGAGGAACTTCACATCAAATACCACCGAGCCGGAAAATTCAAGCTGCGCGTAGCTGTCCGTCTTTGAAATATCGAACAGCAGTACACGTGAGAGCGCGCCGTTTTCGGTATTCAGAAGCGAAATAGCAAGCCTTCGCGTACCGGAGGAAATATCCGCGTCTATAACAGCGTCCGAGCCGGAATTCCAGCTGAATATCCTGTCACCGTTTTTGTTTATCACGATAACAGCGCCTTTATAATATTCCTTTTCCGACACTACTGCAATATCTCCGTTAGAAGATATTGACGCGGACTTTATATTTCCATCTGCCTCAGCTTCAAACAAAAGCCTTTTTCCGTCAAAAGCCATTATCTTTCTTCCGCCGCGTTCGGCAATCATATAATAATTGCCGCTGATGCGCAGAATCGGGTTAGACATATGGATACCGACCGCCCAAAGGCTCTGTGCATCGGTATCAAACGCCATCACAGCCGTTTCGCTCACGCACAGAAAGTAACCGCGGTAGCTCCCGTACTCTGCCGAGGACGCGTCCTCCAAAGCAACAGGGTGATTTTCTGTATCCTTGTTTCCCGACTCCGGTTCGGTTAATTCCACGTCAGGAACGGCCGATACTGCCGGCTTTTCCTGTTCGGTATCCTTTTCAGATACCGAATCTGCTTCAGGCTCAGCTACAACATCCTCTGCAGCAGCCGGTTCCGGCGTTGACAGATCCTGCAAAAATTCCTGCACCGGCTCGGACAGCTCAATTCCGAAATGGCGCGTCAGGGCAAGTATATTCATTTTGAAGTTATAGGAATAATTTTCGATAAAGCTTATCTTCGCGCCGGATGCGAACAACGCAAATACGCAGACTGCAAAAAGCAGAAATACTATCGCGAATATCCGCCCGGCTCCGCCCTTTTTTTTCATCAATATGTGACCTCCGAAAGATACAGGCCGCACGCAGGCGCCGTTATTCCGGCACGCGCGCGGTCACGTGAAGCGATTATATCAGGCATTTCGCGCCAGTCAATGCGTCCGCAGCCGCAAAATGCAAGAGTTCCCGCAATTATACGAACCATGTTGTAAAGAAAGCCGTTGCCGCAGACGTCAATACTAATAATATCGTTTTTCTTTGCTACCTCTGCCGAATAGACAGTGCGTACAGTTGTTTTTACCGTAAAGCCGCTGGCGGCAAAGCCGATAAAATCATGCTCGCCGACAAAATACTGTGCCGCAAGCTGCATTTTATCTGTATCAAGCGGATATTTACAGTGCCATGCGCGGTTACGCATAAATACATCAGGGAACTCGGAATTGTAAATCAGATAGGTATAGCGTTTTGACACGGCAGAGCGCTTTGAATCGAAATCTGCCGGAGCCTCGTCGCTTGCCCGGCATACTATGTCCTCCGGCAGCACGGAGTTCAGCGCATGAGCAAACCTTTCAGGCGGAATCCGGGAATC
>CAMFCK010000246.1 GCA_945948775.1 uncultured Clostridia bacterium | reverse complement strand
ACCACAAATAAATATTTTGCTCTCAAAATATCTATTTGGCAGACTTTATCAATGCAAACTGTGTAAAATCTTTGATTTTACACAAAAAATTTTAACAATAGTCATAATTTTTCCAAATGCGATTGGAAATCGCATTTGTTCAGTGAGCATTATTTATGCAAAATATTCCATAAGCCACAAATATCCCTTTTATATTATACATTTTTTTTACCCGATTGTAAAGTCTTATGCAAAATTATTTATTTCCTCTATTGAAAAAAGAATTATGCTATGCTATAATAAATATTAGTAATCATATAATAAAAGGACAAGGCGGTGGTAACTTGGAATCCTGTGACATGGAGCGAAAATGGTTTATGCGGCTTATGATAGTGTCTGCGTTGTTCGGATGCCTGAATTTTGCCACCTCGCAGTTTGCCTTTATACGCCTTGTTGCAAGCGGACGGGCTTTTAATCTGCCTAATATATTATTTATTTTGTTCAGGAGCATGCTCATAGCAGCGCCCCTCGCACTTATACCGCAGGGTAATAATATTATGGCAAAAATACTCCGTACAAAGATTGTATTCGGACTCTGGACAGCCTTCAGCCTGTTCGGTACGCTGTGGGTATTTTATTATATAAACGACGAATCCTTTTATGAAATGTTCGATTTTGATAAGATATATGAATTTCAGATTTCCGTACGGTATTTATTTGTCGGAAATTATATGCAATGGGGTACATACCGGCTCAGCGGAACTGTATTTTCTTTGATATTGTTCATTATGATGTCATTATGTACCACTCTTTTGCACCAGCACAGATACATCAGCGCAGGCGCTTTTTTGGCAACATTTGCTTTCTGTCTGCTATCACCGCTGTTTTTCCGTTTGGCGGTATACCATTCCGTTTATACAGCGACCTGGCTGGAAAACAATATATTTGCTGTATTAAGCGCCGCTTCCCTTACCGCAGGGATATGTGTTGCCGCACGCAGCGATGCTGCATGGCTTGAACTTATGTGGGGTGAGGGTATGCCGGATGAGTCTGACCTCGATTATGACGAGGAATAAAATTAATTAATCATTGAAGGAGCGAGAACTATGGAACAGGAAACACATCACCATCACCATCATCACCATTCGCATCAGCCTACGGTTCCCGACAAAAAGGATCCGCGGTCTTTTCTGCGTATCGCTGTACTGTGTATATTTGTCATATCCGTACTTGTATACATTCCGTACATTGCACACAAATTTATGCCGTTTCTCAGGTCCTATTACCACAAAATAAACATATCCAGTATATGCTATATACTGCTGCGGCTTTGCATGATTGCGCTGCCTATAATTCTTGCCATGCCCGGTCTTATATACAACGAATACATGGAAAAACCAAAGCTTATAGGAAAATGCCTCGGACTTATATCCTTCTTTTATTTTACCGGTATGGTTGCGGATATTGTAACCTATAACGTTATAGGCGGATATGTTGACGACGGAAGCGATCCGATAATGCTGAAGCTGTTGTGGCATAATTCAAGCGCCGTCGGCATCTTCTTCTGCTTCGTGCAGGGTACGCTCTATCTCATTCTTTCAAAGATGCTGCGCGGCCATAAAAGGAATATTGTCATCATGTTTTTTGTCACCTTCGCCGTCGGAGCGCTGATGCCGTTTACATATGACCTTTACAGGCATGTTATCTTCACAGAGTCATGGTATGTATGGTTTTACAAAAATATATATTTCTATATTTCACAGGCTATAACGCTCATCGGTCTGCTGCTGTCGGCTTCCTCGCGTTGGATGTGGAGTTCTTCTTTCTGGCATTGATTATTGAGGGTGTTGCGTTAAGCAATGCCCTCTTATTGTATTCAGATGCAGAACGGAAAAACCGAAGCCATTTTGACCGCGTTTTACCCTGCCCGAAGTCATACAAGGATGCGTCGGGCGGTGAGGTTTTTTTCATGGCAGAAAGTAGTTGAATATTTCTTTTCATTTTGGTATAATCTCCTTGGTATTAGTTGTTTTTCTGTATTTAATTAGCAAAAAACGAGGACTTTTGCTACTGCAATCGTCCTCGTTTTTATCTTTTTTGAGCTGTTATTTTACTGCAGCCCTGTGTTTTAATAATTTATCACTACCGTGCGGCTTGCCGCGTCCCAGTTTACATATGCGCCGTATGCTTCTGCCACAGCGCGTACCGGCACAAGCGTGCGTCCGTCCACAATGACGGGCGGCACATCAAGCACAGACTCTGTTCCGCTGTTTATCATGACCGGATTTCCGACCTGCATCACAACGCTCTTTTCTCCAAGCGTTGAGGTGATTGTTTTGGTGCTGTCGTCCCACTCCACGTCAGCGCCCATGGCCTGAAAAATCAATCTGAGCGGCACAAGCGTGCGTCCGTCCGATATACACGGCGGCACATCGCCCGAAAGCTCCGAGCCGTTATACAAAATCGTGGTTTTATCCTCAACGGCGACATTTACCGTATTTTGTCCCAATCTGTTTCCGCCTGCGTCATATGCAACAGCCGTAACCGTATGCACGCCCGCTCCCTGCGCGCTGATTACCGCTTTATAGGGCGCCCGTCCGGCTGATGCGACAAGCTCACCGTCAACATAATATTCAACCTTTATATTTTCCTTCTCGTAAAAATGTGCATAGCTTGCTATGGTAAAGCTTCCCTGTACA
>CAMFCK010000245.1 GCA_945948775.1 uncultured Clostridia bacterium | reverse complement strand
GCTGCATCTTTTGCTGAATGTCATACACATTGGGCAGATCCTCCTGACCGGAAAGCACGACACGGGCTATGAGCCATACCATAGAAGTAGGAACATCCACTCGGGTAACACCATCCGGCAGATCACCCTTCCATCCGGAAGAGGTAAAGGCGTATGTACCGGCTTTTTCGAGTACAGTAGTAGTATTAGTCCATGCGTCCAGAACCTGCACGTTAAAGAAACGGTCGGCTTTGGGCATGTCATACACCATAGGTTCGGCACTTAGGTCAAGCCATGCCTGGGTGTAAACGGTGTCCACATTGGGCGTTACCACGAGCTTTGACTGCGCATCTGCCAGTTTCTGTGCATGAATAAGCTGATTTACCGGCGCACGACCGGTGACGGGGGTTTCGGTATTGGTGGACGAAGTTTTTGTTGCGTCCATTATGACAAGCGGCAAAGCGTAGGTGTACGCCTCGCTGACCAGCTCCCATGCGGATTTTGGATCTTCCCCCGTCTTTTTAATGGTACAAGACGAAAACAAACAGGATGAAAGCAGTATAATTCCCGTCATCAGAAGAGCAAAATATTTTTTCATATAGACCTCCTTGTTATGTGGCGTTTATTATTTTTTCATGATTGACACATCCAAAGCATACAAAATACATCGTTTGTGCCAAACTGTATCACCATACTGTGTTAATTATAAATGATTTTTTTAATTATTATCAATAGGTCTGGGACGAATCGACATTTTTCAGGGACGAATTGACATAAAAAACGCATACCAAAGCGCCTTAAGCTTTTGCAGTTTGCATATAATGTGCAAAACACACAAAACAGGCGCCGGTATGCGGCATTTTACAGTATATATTTAATTGTAATGCTCAGACATTCTTATCCGGAAGCTTCCCGAAATACAGCAACAGTGCTTTTTCGGCATCACTGCTGTTTTTAGTGAATTTTATCTCCGAGATATTGAACAGAATACACCCGCAATGACCCTTGAAGGTAGGGAAGCATATTACTTTCAAATAGGTATCTATCTCGGGGCTGTAGTCGATGATTTCCAGCGTTTCACCGTAAAGCGTTGCCCGCTCGTAGCTCCGCAGCCACTTGGAATCCATGTTGGAAAACAGACTGCCGAATGAGCTTCCTATAAGCCGTTCCAGCGGCAGCTTTTCGAGTTTTGAAAGAGCCGGATTGCCGTACCTGAATATCCAGTCAACAGCTTGCCTTTTCTCATTGAATATCATTTCAATATCCGTGAACGCAAAGGGCAGATTTTCAAAACTGCTGTAATGACTGCGGTATTCCTCATCCGTTACGGGCACGCCGGCATGGCTGAAGCTGCTGATAATACTCCTCTGCTTTGCATGAAGCTGCTCGATGATTTGGTTTTTCTTTCGCTGCGTATATATTAAAGACTCGCCGTTGCTTAGGTTAATCTTGTCGGTTATGTCGTGTATCGCCATTGCGGACACAATTCCTCCGCGGTGTATCTTTATAAAGCCGTCACCAAGCTTTTCTTCAATTTCTCTGAAGGTCATCCTCGTTTTATATACGGTACCTCCGGAAACATGTATATCAGCATTGTTTCCCATCATAAGTACATAAAGGATTGTGCTGACATTAAGCACCGCCTTGTTTTTATTTGAAATAATTGTTATGTATTTTGCTTTCTGCAAATAGGACACCTCGCTTACCTTTTCGGCGCTTTATAATACTTTCAAAAATCCCCTATGTATTTATACAAAGTGGTCGAAAAGACTGCTGCCTGACAGCCTAAAAAATTCATGCACCTATATATTAATTATATCATAATTTTTTGCTTTAATCAATAATTGCTCTTTATTTTCAGCAGTTTGACAAGTTTTTCATAATATTAATCAAAAAAGACTTACATGCAGTTTCTGCACATAAGCCTTTTTTGAGTTATACCAATGAACAAACAGCGTCGGCTAACCCGCCATTTCGTTCTCCCACTGATTTTTAGATAGCTCATACAATTTTTTACTGAACATGGCATCAAACCCGATCACCCGTATAGCTTTTATAATATTCGTTCTGTTTTCTACCAGAATAATCGGCATAAGATAGCCGCCACCTTTCGGTACTTTCAGTAAAATTCTTTGTACAGGCACATATTAAACGGCATATCAAAACTCAGAACGTTTCCGATACTGATACATACAAATATAATACCGTCTGTCTCGCAAAGGTCCACCGTAATACAACCTTCACTCACTGCCTGTATTTCCCTTGATGATGCATTGCTCAGTCCGATGCTGCAAAAGCACATATCCTGATATGTCTCAAATACTGCGCCGTCCCTATGCATAACCTTATCATATTTTTCACCGACGCTATAACGGGGAATGTCCATTTTCTTGAATTTTTCTCCCACCAAAAATTCTCCTTTCTACGCTGCAAATTCCGAATGGCGGCATTCTAAAATTCGTCTTGCCGCAGCACCGAAATCTTCAAATGAAGTGTATTGATTTATGCCGCCTGTATAGTAATTTTCATGCCTTGCTTCCCGTACAAATATCCGGTTATGCCAAACACCCGTATCACGGACATCTCCGGCAGAAAAATACATATACTTACCGTTATTTTTGTTATACAGAAAACCGGATATGAAAAAATCCTTGCAGCATAATAATCAAAAAATGTTTATGTGTCGCATAGCGACAACATTTT
>CAMFCK010000244.1 GCA_945948775.1 uncultured Clostridia bacterium | reverse complement strand
TACGAGCCCCGATATATATTTGTATCCGCACTCAATTTTGTTGGCAATATGTTGTATGACGAGAATGAGGGCGAGGTGCAGAACTTTGATAATGACAGTATTGTTCGTGCGTTTTTAGATACCGGCGGCGGGCTTGAAAAAGCGTCGTGGGAGGATATTTTGGCAGGGGACGCCGTTGAGGTTTATCAGAGTGATGATGGTGGGTTTGTCAGGATTATCATAAGCCGCAGTACGGTATCGGGCGTTGTGGAAAGCATGGACGTGGAGGAGCTTACAATCAATGGAGCGGAATATAAAATAAACAGCTATTTCGCCGAGTATTATATCTCCAGAATACGTGTCGGCAGCAGTGTGACGATGGCTGTCAGCCCGGACGGAACCCTAACGGCTGTCTCGCAAACCGGAGGCAACGCTGTTGCATACGGATACCTTGTCCGCGCATATAATGATGAAGAGAACGATAGACAGGTGGCTACTATCCTCGGTCAGGATAATAAGCAAAGGAAATATATCCTGGCAGATAAGGTGACCTTGGACGGTGAAAAAACTTCATCAAAAGGTATGCTTGTCGAGGATGCGCTTTACAGGACTGAGCCGGAGACAGGCAAAAGGTATACACGATATCAGCTTTTGCGGTACAACACAAACGCAAGAGGTGAGCTTAATATGATTGATACTGCCGATAATAGCTATGACCAAAAGCATCTGAGCGATTCAAACGGCAATTTGAATTATGCACTGCGAAAGCTCTACCCAGAGAAAAGCGAGGCAAATGACAGCTTAAAACAAATGGTCACACAGGGGGAAATTGACTACGGTTCAAATGGTCAGGCTGCGCCGTTCTTTGTGTTTGGCAGCAATACCCAGATTTTTGCCGTACCAGCAGAATTAAAAACGAATCCGTATAAATCCTATGATATTGAGGATTTTGCTGTTTATACCAAAGGCTTTAATAATGAATTCGGATATACTGTCGATGCATACGACTATAATTCCGGATATGAGCCTGCGGCAGTAGTTGTTTATGATACTACTGTCAACGGTGGAGAGCCCCATTATGCAGCAACTCCGTATATGGTGTGCAAGGTTGTCAGGACAGTTAATGAGAATAATGCAGAAACCGTTAAAATTAAGGTCTATGACGGTAAATCCTATTATGAATATCTTGTGTCGGAGAAAAGCTATGATACCATTTCAAGGTCGGGCAGCATCCCGAATAAGGGCGATATAGTCAGGATAAGCGTCAATGCGGACGGCTGCATTGATGGTATAGGGATAGATTTCTCTTATGATAAAAACAAAGGTGAACTGACGCAAATCAGCGGACGAACGAATATAAACTCTTCAAGAAGTTATCAGTACGGACGTGTATATGATGTAAAGGGCTCTACCATATTGCTTTACAATAAAAATATGCAGATTGCTTACGGGCCTGCAAACCGCGTGAATATCACCAGCCCGGCATTTGGAATATATGCATTTAAGGTTGTCAATCAAGAGGTAATCATGTATAACCTGTCCGATGACGAGATACGCTCGGCAAGATTTGACGATGTTCCGACTATCATGAACTCAGGAGATGATTCAACCAGCCGGGCGGTAATCTGTTCAAGCTCGGGCAGAGGTATTACTGCGTTCGTATATTGTGAATGATGGATTATGAAAGGATATTAGATATGCTTAAATTCAGAATTGGGGCGTGTATTCTGGCTGCGGCGGTTTTTACTGGTACGGCTGCCGGCGCACAGCTTTTGAGTGTGCAGTATGATGCCGTGACGGGTAACGTTACAGTTAAGGGAAATACAAACGGAAGGGCGAGCCTGACGATTCTTCCGGGCGAGCTTGACAGGTTTGATACCTCAGCTGTGCCCGCCGCGTTTGATGCCGTTTCAGCGTCCGGTGACTGGCGGTGTACCGTAGGTATGCCGGATAGCTGCGCCAACGGCAAATATACAGTATTTGTTTCAGATGAAAAAAGTCAAAATGAGTATATTACATTCGACTATATAAAGGCGGGCAGTGAAGAGGCAAATGAGGCGGCGGAGAAAAAAATCGATGAGCTTTATAAGCAGATAGCCGCCGCAACACCGGAGGATGCGTGGAATATATTGTACAATAATGACGATATCCTTGGAGTGCCGCAGAGCTTGTTTGAGGATGTCAGGCTTTCTGAAAAGATAAAAAATGAGATGATGCGCTTGCTTTCGTCTATGGATAACGCCCGTGACGAGGTCAAAACGCAGGGCGGATTTGAAAAATTTATCGATAAGCTGAAACTCATGGCGGCGATAAGAACGGCGAACGGCGTCACCGGGGTGCAGGAGGCTATGACTAAAACCTTTGCAGCGGAGGCAAAGTATCTGCTTGACGGCACAAGCTATTACACAGAAAAAACCGCCGTCGGGACGTTCGAAAATCTTATTGATGCAAGAAGCCGGATAAATAGGCCGGGTGATTTGAAAGATGTATTTGACGAAGCGGCGAAAAAGGCATATGATTCGCTTTCGGGAGGTACAGGCGGCGGTGCAGCGGGCGGAGGAGGAACAAGCTCCGGCAGCGGAATTGTCAGCGGCACACCGTCCGGGAATACCGGTATACAAAAGGATAGGTTTTGGGATTTGCCGAAATCACACTGGGCATACACGCCTGTAAACAGTATGGCGGACAAGGGAATAATCTCGGGTTA
>CAMFCK010000243.1 GCA_945948775.1 uncultured Clostridia bacterium | reverse complement strand
AGATATGACCGGAGATGCGGCGGTTGCTTCAGCTTCAAAGAAAAAGGCGGCAAAAGGCGCAAACAAAACCCCGACGCTTGATCAGTTCGGTAATGATCTTACAGCACAAGCTAAGGAGGGAAAATTTGACCCCGTCATAGGACGTGATACTGAGATTTCAAGAGTACTGCAGATACTTTCAAGAAGAACAAAGAATAACCCGTGCCTTATCGGCGAGCCGGGCGTCGGCAAAACTGCTGTTGCGGAAGGATTGGCACAAAAAATAGCAAATGGCGATGTGCCTGAAATCCTGAAGGATAAGCGGCTTGTTTCGGTAGATTTGTCCTCTATGGTTGCAGGCGCGAAGTACAGAGGCGAATTTGAGGAACGCCTTAAAAAGGCAGTTGATGAGGTTATTGCAGCCGGAAACGTGATACTCTTCATTGATGAGATACACACAATTGTCGGTGCAGGTTCTGCTGAAGGTGCAATAGATGCGTCGAATATCCTTAAGCCGTCGCTTGCAAGAGGCGAGATTCAGCTCATAGGCGCAACAACTGTAAACGAATACAGACGCTATATTGAAAAGGATGCTGCTCTTGAACGTAGATTTCAGCCGGTTATGGTCGGCGAGCCTACCGTCGAGGAAACTATTCAGATATTACATGGTCTGCGTGACAGATATGAAGCGCATCACAGCGTAAAAATTACTGATGAAGCACTTGATGCGGCTGCTAAGCTGTCACAGCGCTATATAACCGACAGATTTCTGCCAGATAAGGCGATTGATCTTGTTGATGAGGCTGCGTCTAAAAAGCGCCTGTCATCGATGACTGCGCCGGATGATATAAAGGAGCTCGAAAGAGAACTTGAAAAGACGTTAAATGAGAAGGAGGCGGCAATTATAGCACAGGATTTTGAGCAGGCAGCGGTACTGCGTGACGCTGAGAAGAAAATCAAGGAGAAGATCGATGACGGAAAGTCGAAGTGGAAAGAGGGTACTAGCTCTAACGAACTGGTTGTCAGCGGTGACGATATAGCGGATGTGGTATCCGAATGGACAAATATCCCTGTTCGAAAGCTTGCAGAGGAAGAATCCGAGCGGCTTATGAAGCTTGAAAAGGTTCTGCATGAGCGCGTGATCGGTCAGGATGAAGCTGTCAGCGCTGTCGCAAAGGCAATCCGCCGCGGACGCGCAGGATTGAAGGATCCGAAGCGGCCTATAGGCTCATTTATCTTCTTAGGACCTACCGGAGTAGGTAAAACAGAGCTGTCAAAGGCCTTGGCAGAAAGCATGTTCGGCACGGAGGACGCAATGATTCGTGTTGATATGTCTGAATACATGGAAAAACACTCGGTATCAAAATTCATCGGTTCGCCTCCGGGATATGTTGGCTTTGATGAGGGCGGACAGCTTACTGAAAAAATCAGGAAAAAGCCATATTCTGTTCTTCTGTTTGACGAAATAGAAAAAGCACATCCTGATGTATTCAATATTATGCTTCAGATTCTTGAGGATGGTATCCTTACCGATGCTCAGGGAAGGAAGGTGGATTTCCGCAATACGGTTATCATCATGACCTCTAACCTTGGAGCCAAGGAAATCCTCAATACCGGCTCGAAGCTCGGCTTCGCGGGCGACAACGCAGCGGATAATGCAAAAAACGAATCAAAAATCATCAAAGAGCGAGTTATGGAGGAATTAAAACGTGCATTCCGTCCGGAATTTCTTAACAGAATTGATGATATAATTGTTTTTGACCGCCTTAGCGAGGAAAATATCCGTGCAATAGCAAGGCTTATGCTTGATGAGCTCGGCAAACGTCTTGCAGCAAATGATATTAAAGCTGAATTTTCCGATAATGCTGTCGCTGAAATAGCAAAAGAAGGATATGATCCGACATATGGAGCAAGACCGTTAAGACGTGCGATACAGTCGAAAATTGAGGATATGCTGTCAGAGGAAATTATTGACGGCAGAATCGGAGCAGGAGATACAGTAACGGTTGAAGCTGAAAACGGCAGCTTTACTGTAAACAAGCATAATTAAACCGTAAAGGAGCAGAGCGTTTCTGCTCCTTTTTTATATGCTTTTGCCGGGAGTTTTTTTGCTGTTTAAAAGAAAGCGCAGATTTTGCATTTTGTATATATTATGTTAGATGCGATAAACACAGCAATAGCTTTTGTACAAGCTTCACAAAAAGCTTGCATATTAAGCGCAAAATTTCTATTGTTAAAAATAAAACGAATTCTTGCAAAAAAATGAATTATATTTTATAATGTATAATGAGGAAAATTTGAAAAAATTTTTTTTATTACATAAAACGGAGGTTGTAACATGGGAACAGTTGATAAGCTAACCGATTTGCAGCGCCGCAGAGCTGAAATTGAAGCCGGCGGCGGCGAAGCGAAAATCAAAAAACAGCATGACGCGAAGAAAAAGACTGCGCGAGAGAGAATACTTGCGCTTCTTGATGAAGGCAGCTTTGTTGAGATTGACGCGTTTGTTGAACACAGATGCCATGAGTTCGGCATGGAAAACACAAAGGCGCCGGGCGAGGGAGTTGTTACCGGCTATGGTACGGTCGATGGCAGACTTGTTTTTGCATATGCGCAGGATTTCACCGTTATAGGCGGTTCTCTCGGCGAAATGCACGCAAAGAAAATATGCAAGGTAATGGATATGGCTGTCAAGATGGGCGCGCCCATTATCGG
>CAMFCK010000242.1 GCA_945948775.1 uncultured Clostridia bacterium | reverse complement strand
ATATGAAAAAATCGCCCTTTTGGTGATTATCTTCTTGATAGTTATCACGATTTGTGATATACTAAAAGGAAATCATACGGAGGAGGAGGGGCAGAATGTACGGATATGATATATTTCATGACGCGCTTGCGGAGGGATTGATTAATAATGTCCGCCGCGGAAATCCTCCGCACGCATATATTTTCGAGGGTGAACGCGGCGTGGGCAGATATGCTGCGGCACGGCTTTTCGCTGCGGCGCTTGCCTGTACGGGGCAAAATCAGCCCTGCGGCGTATGCTCTTCCTGTGTAGGCGCAAAAAGCGGAACAAACCCCGATATAATTACGGTCGAGCCGGAGGAAAAAAGAAAAACCATCGGCGTTGAGAGAATACGAAATCTTATTGCTGACGCATATGTCCGTCCTTTCCTCGCGAGACGTAAGGTTTACATCTTCCGTGACGCACAGATAGTAACCGAGCAGGCGCAAAATGCTTTTTTAAAGCTTTTGGAGGAGCCGCCTGAATATGCGGTGTTCATAATAATTGCACAGAATGCCGAGCTGCTGCTTCAGACGGTTCGCTCAAGGTGCGTTACGATACGTTTTTCTCCGCTTACCGATGATAAAATGAGGGATTATATAGAAAAAATCAGTCCGAATAATCCCAAAAAAGATTTTCTTGTGAAATATTCTCACGGAATCCCGTATGAAGCAAAAAAAATTCTTATGGACGAGAATTTTGAAACCTTGCGTGCAGGCGCTTTCAAAAGACTTGCGGTTTTGTTTTCCGACCGCCCTCTGTCAGCCTACAGCCTGTGTGAATTTGCTGAGGAAAACAAGGACAGCGCGCCGCTGATAATAGCGTTGTGGCGCGAGCTTGTACGGGATATAATCCTTATACAAAACGGCGCAGATACATGCATAACAAACAGTGATTACAGGCGGGAGCTTTCAGAGCTTGCGCAGCGTATAGGCGAAAGGAGCGCCATGGCAGCAGCACAGGAGCTGATGAAAACCGAGGAAATGCTGAGAAGATATGTAAATCTGCATTCTGCTGTGCTGCGGCTGGGGCTTGCGGTGAAGAATGAGGTCTGAAATTCGTCAGAATAAATAAAAATCTGTTTTAACAAGGTCTGTTTTTCTGTTTTATGAAAAGTTGATAATCGGCGCGAAAAATGTTATAATATTAAAAATAGTATAAGCTTTAAGAAGGGAGGACGCATAATGAATGAATTTATGAAGTTTAACGAAATGAAGCCTCTGGTAGAGAAGCTTGCCGCTATATGTGAGAAAACAGGGTACATAGATCCTGCGCTGTACGATAAATATGAGGTTCGGCGCGGACTGCGGTATAAAAGCGGACGGGGCGTCCTGACCGGTCTTACCGAGATTGGAGAAGTAAAATCCTACACTATTGATGACGGAGAGATGATACCGTGCGAAGGTAAGCTTTATTATCACGGCGTTGATTTGGAAAGCTTGGTGGAGGGCTTTACAAGCGACGGACGATTTGGTTTTGAGGAAACTGTGTATCTTTTGCTTTTCGGCAAGCAGCCGACAAGACAGGAGCTTGATGAGTTTACTGAGCTTTTGGCAGAATACCGTTCGCTGCCGGTAGACTTTGTGAGGGATATTATCATGAAAGCGCCGTCCGGAGATATGATGAATACTCTTGCCAGAAGCGTACTGACTCTCTATTCCTACGATGAACACGGAGATGATACCACCACAGCTAACGTACTGCGCCAGTGCCTTGAGCTGATAGCTGTGTTCCCGATGCTGTCGGTTTACGGCTATCAGGTGTGCAATCATTACTTAAAGGGCGACAGCCTGTATATACATACTCCGCCGCCTGAGCTTTCAACTGCGGAAACAATTTTATATATGCTGCGTCCCGACAGAAAGTATACAGAGCTTGAGGCGAAGCTTCTTGATATTTGCCTGGTTATTCACGCCGAGCATGGAGGCGGAAACAACTCAACCTTTACCACCCATGTCGTGTCCTCCTCAGGAACGGATACATATTCGGTTATTGCCGCGTCACTTGGTTCTCTTAAAGGCCCCAAGCACGGCGGCGCAAATAAAAAGGTTGTGGAAATGTTCAATGAGATAAAGGCTAACGTAAAGGATTGGCACGATGAGGATGAGGTCAGGGCGTACCTTGAAAAGATAGTGAATAAGGAAGCCTTTGATAAAACAGGTCTTATCTACGGCATCGGTCACGCTGTATATTCAATATCCGATCCGCGCGCGAAGATAATAAAAAGCTTTGCAAAGCCGCTGGCGGTGGAGAAGGACAGAGTAGACGAGTATGAGCTGTATGAATTGGTAGAGAAAATCGCGCCGACGCTGCTTATGCGCAGAAACCGCGCCGCAAGCGCAAACGTTGATTTCTATTCGGGATTTGTATATGATATGCTCGGCTTGCCGCTTGAGCTGTATACTCCGATTTTTGCAATCGCAAGAATCGCCGGGTGGAGCGCTCACCGTATTGAGGAGCTTGTGAATGCAGGAAAAATCATACGTCCGGCTTACAAAAATGTGGCTAAGCATACAAAATATATTCCGCTGTCTGAACGTTGATTATGTGCACCCGCACCGGTTTCCGGCTGTGGGTGTTTCTTCTTTGTATAAGGAGCAGTATGCGGCAAAAATATATAATGCTCACTGAGCAAATGCGATTTTCAATCGCATTTGGAAAAATTATGACTATTGTCAAAATTTTT
>CAMFCK010000241.1 GCA_945948775.1 uncultured Clostridia bacterium | reverse complement strand
TTATTTGAAGCCGCCATTGTCCTCGACGGATAGATACGGCTGTGTTCTGAGCATATCAAAAGCTTTAACAGCATATTCCGAATATGGCGTATCGAGATAAACATAGTTGAACTCGCGGTAAATGTCCCAGCCCATCACACTAAATTCTGCAAGAGCGCTGTTGTTTTCCCCGACTGCACGATAGGCAAAGGTAATGCAGCCACTCTGTTCAAGAAGCTTTGTAATCAAGCCGAAATCGCTGATTGTAGTAATTCTGCCGAAATCTGCAAAGGAGTGACTGCTTTCAGCCAGAAGCAGACCGAGAATGTTCCTCGTTCCGCTTCCATCTTCGCGGAGAAGAAGGCGTTCATTCCATATCATATCAAGTGAAACCGTGCGGTTTGCAAACGCATGACGAACGCTGCAAAGCCCCACAAACGGCTCCTTGCGGTACAGCCTTGATGCATATTTGCTGCGGTCAAAATATCCCTCAATAAGTGCAAAATCAATCTCGCCCTTTGACAAGGCCTCAAGCAGCGACTGCGTGTTTTCAACCCGTACTGAAATGCTGTTGCGCGGATCTGACAAAAAAGCAGCAATATGCTCTGCAATGATATACTCACCGATGGTTTTTGTCGCGCCGATTGAAAGCTTAACCGATTCTCCGCCGTCAAGCTGAGCTTTCAGCTTTTTCTCCTGATACAGCACGTTCTCGGCGTATTTTTGCATAAGCATCGCCTCATCAGTCATTGTAAGCGTTCTGCGGTCATAATTGAACAGCTTACAGCTGTACTGCTCTTCAAGAAAATGAATATGCTGCGTGACGGCAGGCTGAGTCATATTCAGAATTTCCGCAGTTTTGCGGTAGTTCATCACTTTGCAAAGCGTCAGAAAGGTTTTGATTCTCGTGTCGATCATAACTACTCCTTTGATAATTAATATTTATCACCTAATATAAAATAATAATTTGATTTTATCATAAATTTATGGTAAAATCAAGTAAAACGAAAACAAAGGAGACAAATTATGGAAGCGATTAAAAAAGTAGGGAAATTAGTGCCGGGGTTTGCGTTGGCGCTTGTAATAGCGGCAATTGCAAAGCTTATCGAAAGCTTACTGCCCATCCATCTGATAGGAGCGTCGGTTATTGCTCTTTTCATCGGTATGATAATCAACCATTTCTGGAAGCCGAACGAAGTGTTTACGGGCGGACTTAAATTCACATCAAAAAAGATACTGAAATTTGCTATTATTCTGCTGGGCGCAAGTCTTAATATCAGCATTGTTCTAAAAGTGGGAAAGCTGTCGCTGTGCGTTATGGTGTTCACGCTTCTGACCTGCTTCGGTATCGGACATTTTGTAGGCAGGGCGCTTAAAATAAACTGGAAGCTGTCCAATCTGATTTCTGCGGGAACAGGCATCTGCGGCGGATCGGCTATTGCGGCAATCGCGCCTGTTATAGACGCTGATGACGGTGATATTGCCTATGCTATGTCTGCAACATTTCTTTTCGATATGGCGATGATCGTGCTGTTTCCGATTATGGGGCAGGCTATCGGTCTTTCGGATATGGCATATGGTTTGTGGGCAGGTACGGCGGTTAATGATACATCGAGTGTTGTTGCTGCCGGCTATGCATTTTCCGAAGCGGCAGGCGACTTTGCAACAATGGTCAAGCTTACACGCACGCTGTCGATAATACCTACGGTTATCGTATTTGCGCTTATCAACGCTCACATAAAACGCAGGGAAACGGGTACAAACGGCGAAACGGTAAGGGCGCATTTCAGCATTACAAAAATTTTCCCGTGGTTTATTCTCGGATTTTTGGCGCTCACTATTATAAACAGCATTGGCGTGATCCCTGCGGCAGTTTCATCGGGCATGAAGGACATAAGCAAATTCCTTATGATAAGCGCGCTTGCGGCGATCGGGCTTAACACCAGCTTCAAGGATATGAAAAAATCCGGTTTTGCGCCTATGCTGCATGGGTTTATAATTTCTGCGCTTGTAGTTATAGTTGCAATTGCAGTTGAGTATTTTATGGGTATCGTGTAATAATCAGCCGCAAAATGTGGCAGGAAGCGGTATCTGATAGAAAGAAAATTGAACCATAAATGTGTAAAAGTATATTTTCTTCTGTACTTGACAATTTGAAAAAAAGGTATATACTATGATACAGATATAAGACCGGAATAACGGTATTTTTAAGGAGGGCATACATATGGAATGCAGTCATAATTGTGAAAGCTGTGCAGAGAACTGCGGAGAACGCAAGCCGGAAAGCCTGATAGAACCCCAGAACGCCAACAGTAATATCAAAAAGGTTATCGGAATAGTAAGCGGAAAGGGCGGCGTGGGGAAATCCCTGGTTACTGCGCTGTCCGCCGTTATGTCGCAGCGGTGCGGATATAATACAGCTATACTTGACGCGGATGTAACAGGGCCGTCCATTCCGAAAATGTTTGGAATAAAGGACAAGGCAAAGGGCTGTGAGCTCGGAATATTACCGGAGGTATCAAAAACCGGTATAAAAATAATGTCACTCAATCTGCTGCTTGAGAATGACAGCGATCCTGTGATTTGGCGCGGACCGGTGATTGCCGGAACTGTTAAGCAGTTCTGGACTGACGTTGTTTGGGAGGACGTGGATTTTATGTTCATAGATATGCCTCCGGGCACAGGCGATGTGCCGCTGACGGTATTTCAGTCCATTCCTGTTGACGGAAT
>CAMFCK010000240.1 GCA_945948775.1 uncultured Clostridia bacterium | reverse complement strand
GCCTCGAAAGCGAAGCTGCGTAATAGTCCCGGCGCAATATTTCGCTTAAACATCGCCGCCTCACTCGGTATGGTCCCTGAGCCGCAGAACGGATCTGCAAGCTCGTCCTCAAAATGCCAAAAGCTCATCATTATCATTGCAGCGGCAATTGTTTCCTTGAGCGGCGCGGCATTAGAAAGACGGCGATAGCCGCGCTTATGAAGTCCCTCGCCGGAGGTGTCGAGCATTATGGAAACTTTGTCTTTAAACACAGAAAAACGAATCCTGTACAGCGCGCCGTCCTCCGGCAGCCAGCTTATACCATAGCTTTGTGAAAGCGAATCCGCGGTGGCTTTCTTTATTATCGACTGACAGTCACGCACGCTTGCAAGCGTGGATTTAAGACTGTAGCCGCTGACCGGAAATGCCGCATTTTTTGGCAGAAATCGGCTCCATGCGGCGGATTTTGTACCTTCGTACAGTTCTTCAAACGTGACGGCGTTAAACTCTGCTATTTTTATCAGCACACGCTCGCCGGTGCGCAGCCATAAGTTTGCGCGTATAATGTCGTCATAGCTGCCTGAAAAATTCACTCTGCCGTCCTCGGCGGAAACCTCCTTAATGCCCAGCCTGCGCAGCTCCTTTGCGGTAAAGCTTTCCAGTCCGAACAGACAGGGAACCGCTATATCAAACTTTTCCATATTTCACCCTTCTATCATGGTTTTTATTTCTGCGTAAGCCGGACTCATAATCACGCTTCAGCATAAAATCTATTCTGACAAGATCTACATCCGCGCCGGTTACAACAATGTCTACGCTTTCTCCGATTCTGAATTTGCGTCCCGTTCTGCGCCCTTTTACAGTATAACTGCTTTCGTCAAAGTAGTAATAGTCGCCTCCGATGCTGTCCAGCCGTATCATGCCTTCAATGGTATTGTCAAGCTCTGCATAAATTCCGTACTCCGTAAGTGAGGATATGACAGCGCAATATTCACTGCCGATATGCTCAGACATATATGCTGCTTTTAAAAGTGCGTCAACCTCGCGTTCGCATTCCTCCGCAGCGCGCTCGGTATCAGAGGACTGCTTTGCTGCGCGTATACATGCGGCTTCAAGACGCTTTGTATTTCGCCCTTCAAGCTCCGCTGATAAAATCCTGTGCACCATTAAATCGGGATACCGCCGTATAGGAGAGGTGAAGTGACAGTAGTATTCGGCTGCAAGACCAAAGTGACCGTCATTTGAGGTGCGGTATTCCGCTTTCATCATAGAACGCAGCATCGACTTTGATATAACAGCCTCGTATGGCTCACCCTCAACGCGCGCGAGAAGCTTTGAAAACGCCCGCGGCGGAACACCTGCATACAGGTTTTGCGAAAGCGACAGCCCGAAGGTAAGCAGAAAACTGTTAAAATTAATAAGCTTGTCCGTATCAGGTGCGGCGTGCGTTCGGAAAACGAAGGGCAGTGAATGCGTTACTGCGTGGCGCGCAACGGTTTCATTCGCGAGCAGCATAAATTCCTCTATAATACGGTGCGATTTTAAGCGTTTGCGTGCGCTGATGCCTGTTACGGTATAATCCTTTGCAAGCTCTGCGCTGCTCTCCGGAAGATCAAAATCAATACTTCCGCGCTCTAGACGTTTTTTGTTCAGTATATCCGCAAGCACAGACATATTTTTTAGAGGAGTGAGAATATCTTTATATTCCCTGCAAAGATCAGGATCGCCGTCGAGAATTTTTTCGACATTCTCATATGTCATGCGGTGGAGAGAACATATGACTGATTTTTTTATAGAGTACTTTGTCACATTTGCGTGACTGTCTACCGTCATGATACAGGAAAGCGTCAGCCGTTCACATTCGGGCTTGAGCGAGCATACTCCGTTTGATAGGTTTTCAGGAAGCATGGGGATTACCCTGTCTGCAAGATAAACGCTTGTACCGCGTGAAAACGCCTCGCGGTCTATGGGAGTATTCGCCCTCACATAGTGTGAAACGTCAGCAATGTGTACGCCAAGCCGGTATGAGCCGTTCGCAAGCTTCTTAATGCTTACCGCGTCATCAAAATCTTTCGCGTCATTGCCATCAATGGTAAATATTTTTTCATTTCGCAGGTCGAGCCGCCCCTCAAGCTCGCGGGCGGGGATTTTATCCTTGATTTTATCTGCCGCGGTAAGAGTTTCGCCGTCAAAGCTGTCCTTGATGCTGTGTTTGTATATAAGTGCTTCTATACGTCCGCGAAGCCCCTGTGAGTCACCCAGTACCTTTATGACAGCGCCGTCCGGACGGCCGAAGCCGTCAAAGGCGGTAAGCTCTGCAACAACTCTGTCGCCGCACTTCGCGTCAAGTGCAGCCTCCTTTGGTATTCTGATCGCAGGATAAAAGCGCCTGTCATCTGCCTGCGCCGAAAAACAGCCGCCAAAATCAGCGGTTATTACTGCGCTTACGGTGCTTATTTCTCTTGAAATAACCTTGGTGATGAAGCCTTCAAGCCGTTTTTTGCCCCTGTGCCGGGACATTATGGGGCGTACGGCTACTCTGTCGCCGTGATTGGCTCCGCCCATGCGGTCTGACTCAACATATATATCATTCTGTTCACCCTCAACTGCAACAAAGCCAAAGCCTCCGCGTACCGAGCAGGATAATACTCCCTCGGACAGCGGCAGTTTTTTCGGTATCGGACGGGAACGGCGTGTTTTTTTGTTTTTCATAATAAAGCCTTTCAAATTCATGTGTATAAACC
>CAMFCK010000239.1 GCA_945948775.1 uncultured Clostridia bacterium | reverse complement strand
CAGGATAAGGAAAAAACCGGTGTATTCAGCGGAAGCTACTGCATCAATCCTGTAAATGGTGCGAAGATCCCGGTATGGATCTCAGATTATGTTCTCGCAGATTACGGTACGGGAGCGATCATGTGCGTTCCGGCTCACGATGAGCGTGACTTTGCATTTGCAAAGAAATTCGATCTTCCGATAATCAGGGTTATTGCTCCGGAAGGTGAAGAGGACAAGGAGCTTGAGGAGCTTATACGCGACGAGCTTTCACAAGCGGAGGAAACGCTTGAAAAATGTACCGAGGAGCTTAAGATACTTCTTCTGCCGAAGGATCCTAACGACGAGAAAAATGTAATAATGGAAATTCGCGGCGGTACAGGCGGCGATGAGGCGGCGTTGTTTGCAGCCGATTTGATGCGCATGTATACGATGTATGCCGAAAACATGCATTGGAAACTGGAAATTCTCAATTCCAATCCTACGGATATAGGCGGCTACAAGGAGGTTTGCTTTTCAATAGAAGGGCAGGGCGCATACTCAAGACTCAAATTTGAAAGCGGCGTACACCGGGTACAGCGTGTGCCTGAAACAGAATCGGGCGGCAGAATACATACCTCTGCCGTTACCGTTGCGGTGCTTCCCGAGGTAGAGGAGGTCGAGGTGGATATAAACCAGAACGACCTTCGCATAGACGTGTTCCGCGCCGGAGGCCCGGGAGGCCAGTGCGTAAACACTACCGATTCTGCCGTCAGAATAACCCATATTCCGACCGGCATAGTTGTGTCCTGTCAGGACGAAAAATCGCAGTTTAAAAACAAAGACAAGGCAATGAAAATCCTGCGTTCCAGAATTTATGAGGTCATGGAGGCAGAACGCCATAAGGAAATCGCGGACGAGCGGAAATCGCAGATCGGCTCCGGTGACCGCAGCGAGCGCATCCGCACCTACAATTTTCCGCAGGGACGCGTTACCGACCACCGCATAAACCTCACGCTCTATAAGCTTGAGCAGATATTAAACGGGAGCCTTGATGAAATTATTGACGCGCTTATCACCGCCGACCAGGCGGCAAAGCTTGCACACGCAGAGGGATAAAGCCTGCACAGGGTATGCAAAAAAATGTATACCCTGTGTGTTCATTGTTTGATGAAGTGAAAGTTTTATGGAGGAAAAGCTGATAATAACGAAAAAATCGCTCAAAGGTGATGACGGATACAAAACATTTTCCATATGTATCAAAGATGAAACAATAGCTGGGCTCAATGAATTATCGGCAAGCACCAACCGTTCACGCAATGAGATTATCAATATTCTGCTTGACTATGCTATTGATAACTGCGAGGTAAAATGAATACGGAAGAATTTAAAAAAATTTTTTCTAAAAACTCTTGACAAAGACTTGTACTCTGTGTATAATATATAAGACAAAACAAGCAGAGCATATCCGCTCTCACCGTACGATGCAGATTTTACGGTAAATAATCATTGCGGGTTTTTCCTGCGGTGTTTATATACGCGGATGCTTTGTGCTTCCGTTTTTTTGATGCATTAACATAGCAAAAGGAGTGAAATATCATAGCTAACAAGGAATTGCAAATCAACGAGGAAATACGCGAAAAGGAAGTTCGTGTAGTATCGGCTGACGGCGAGCAGCTGGGAGTTATGTCCTCCCGCGACGCGCTTGAGCTTGCAGAGAAAAAAGGTCTTGACCTTGTAAACATTGCGCCTACGGCAAAGCCGCCGGTATGCAAGATTATGGATTACGGCAGATACAAATTTGAGCTTCAGAAGCGTGAAAAACTAAACCGCAAAAACCAGAAAATCGTTAATATCAAAGAGGTGCAGCTTTCGCCCTCGATAGATACAAATGATTTCAACACAAAATGCAACCATGCCAAAAGATTTTTAAAGAACGGCGATAAGGTAAAGGTATGCGTTCGTTTTCGCGGCCGCGAGTTGAGCCATTCCGAGCTTGGCGAGGTGCTTCTTAAAAGATTTGCCGAAAGCTGCAAGGAGGAGGGCAGTATTGAACGCCCTGCAAAGCTTGAAGGCAGAAATATGACTATGTTCCTTGCACCTGTCACACAATAATTCTTTTTTTGGAAGGAGATAAACTGTTATGCCTAAAATAAAGACTCACAGAGGCGCAGCTAAGAGATTCAATCTTACTAAAAAGGGTAAGGTTAAGATGAACAAGGCATTCCGCCGCCACATCTTGAACAAGAAATCCACTAAGAGGAAAAGACACTTGAGAAAGCAGGCGTACTGCTCTGCTGCTAATGCCGCTGTAATCAAGAAGCTTATTCCTTACAAGTAAGATTGAAAGAGAGGTAAACAACAATGGCTAGAGTAAACGGCGCATTAAATACAAGAAAAAAGCACAAGAAGATATTAAAGCTGGCAAAGGGCTTCCGCGGCGGTGAGTCAAGACTGTACCGCGTTGCAAACCAGGCTGTTATGCGTTCTATGCAGAATGCTTACATCGGAAGAAAGCGCAGAAAGCGTGATTTCCGCAGAATGTGGATTGCAAGAATTTCCGCAGCAGCAAAGATGAACGGCATGAACTATTCAACCTTCATGAACGGCATTAAAAAGTCCGGAATTGATATGAACAGAAAAATGCTTTCTGAAATTGCTATTGCTGATCCTGCTGCTTTTACAGCTTTGGTTGAAAAGGCAAAGGCTGCTCTGTAAGCTGACAAAACAGCCTTATATAATGCTCACTGAACAAATGCGATTTTCAATCGCATTTGGAAAAATTATG
>CAMFCK010000238.1 GCA_945948775.1 uncultured Clostridia bacterium | reverse complement strand
CTCGCTCTGTCCGATGCTGTATAAATCGCGTCCCTCGCAGTCTATAAGCACAACGCACGGCAAATCCTCCACTTCAAGTCTGCGAACCGCCTCGGTGCCAAGCTCAGGATATGCGATTACCTGCGCACTTTTTATAGAACCTGCAATAAGTGCGCCGGCGCCACCGATCGCTCCGAGATATACTGCACAATTTCGCTTCATTGCATCTACAACGGCTTCGCTGCGCGCGCCCTTTCCAAGCATGGCAGACAAGCCGCACTCAAGCAGCAGCGGCGTATATGCGTCCATCCTCCCGGCAGTTGTAGGTCCGCAGGAGCCAATCACCTCTCCCGGCTTTGCAGGGCATGGTCCTGCATAATAAATGAGCTGTCCGTGCAGGTCAAACGGGAATTCTATCCCTTTTTCATAATCCTCACACATACGCTTATGCGCCGCATCGCGAGCTGTATATATAACGCCAGAGAGCAGAACGCTGTCCCCTGCCGTCAGGCTCCTCACCTTTTCCCTGTCAAAAGGCGTACATATCCTTTTCTCCATTCTTCGCTCCTCCTATATTATCCTTGCAGAAAATCAGCCAGCGATGCAAGTATATACTCCGCCTTCTGCTCCTCAAAATAACCTCTTGCCGATTCGCCCGAAATACCTGTCAGTACAGCGCAAAAGTCTGCCCCCATTGCCTTTGCAGCCAGTATATCCGCTCCTGCGGCCCCGACAATAAGCGCTGATTTTACAAGCTCCTTATCATAATCGCCGTTTACAATCCGACTGTCATCAAAGCTTTCCCCAAGCAGTGCCTTAAGGAAAATGTACGGATGCGGCTTGGTAAGATTACAGCCTAAAATACGCTCTGCATTCATAACGTGGTCATGATTGATTATACCATCCTGCGCAAAACATTCATATATTCCAAAGCTTTTAAGCGGTTGGATAAGCTCGTTTGATGGCCGTCCGGTGCCTGTTGCAAGCCGCTTTCCGCTCTCTGTCAGCCTTTTAAATATTTCGTCTAACACCTCTTTGTCAATAATCGGCTGTTCTGAGTGAATAAGTCCTGCTTTTCCTGCAAGTCTCGACTTTCTTTTAAATCTCTTTTCAAACAGCGCGTCACCGAGAAACCACTCCTGAAAGGTCATTACCATCTCATACCAAAGCTCCTCGTTGCGCGCGCAGCTGCGCCCGGTAATTGCGTCAAGTCTGTCTGCAACCGAATCATATTCGTTGAGTATATTATCGTCAAAGGACTCGCAATAGCGCATTACCTCCGAAAAATCACGGGTATTCAATATAAGAGATACTGCAAACACCAGATATCCCAAATCCCAGTTAGAGTTGACGCCCTTGCCCTTGAGCAGAGCAATTAAGGCATCGCGCGAAAACACCGCTGCGCGGATTTTTGCCGCATCGGCAAGCATCTGCTTTGCGTCAAGCTGCTCATCACCGTACAGTGCCGCGGAATGAGTCCACTCCCATACCGTAAGAGCCGCGCATGTCCAGTAATTCTGCTCACTTGTTATAACGCCGTCCATATCAAAGATAATAGTATTATATTTATTTAAAAAATCTGCTAATCTGCCCATAAATATTTTCACCATAAAGCCGAAACGGGCTATTTCATTTAATGAAACAGCCCTGTTTATACGTTAATTTATTTTATCTGCCATTCAATAGCGCGGGCAACTCCAGCAGTACGTTCCGGACGGCTTTCATCACGGCTCAGCGCCCGTGCAAGCGTACTTCCCAGACTTCTGAACACCGCTTCCCATATGTGATGACCGTTTTCTCCTTTTTCAACCACAATATGCAGAGTGCAGTTCGCCCCCTGAGCAAAGCCGAGAAGAAAGGTTTCCAAATCCTCACGATACAATTCTTCTACCATATCACACATAGCTATACCGTTGTAATCAATATCAAAATACGCTCTGCTCTCAAAGCTTATAAGCGAATGTGCGCGCGCTTCATCTATTATGCCGTACGCATCGCCGAAGCCTATAATTCCGACGTCGGACATACGGTGCAGGTATTCAGACACAGCCTTTCCCAATGCTATTCCCAAATCTTCGCAAATCACATGCGTAAGGCAAAACTTATCAAGTGAAACTGTTGTTTCTATATTGATACCGCTGCGCCATGCAATATGCTCAAGCATATGATTTAAAAAGGTCAGCGGCGTATTGATTTTCTCACGGTAGTCTGATTTAAGCGGCGAAAAATCCAACCTCACCGTCATTTCAGACTCTGTTGTGGTTCTGGTTACCTCAATTTGTTCCATGGGGATTTTCCTTTCCTATTTTCTTTCCTTGACCGCAAGGCCGTGCGTGTCAAAGCCTTCTACATCAGCGAATTTTGCCGCATGCTTTCTAACCTTCATGAATCCGTCGCGTGAAGCGTATCCTACCGACGAACGCTTCAGGAAATCATTTACGGAAACACTGGAATAGGTCTTTGCAAATCCTCCCGTAGGCAGGATGGCATTCGGTCCGAGTACAAAATTACATAGTGTGACAGGAGTATAATCACCCAAAAGTATTTCTCCTGCATTCTTGATTTTCGGCAGGGTTTCAAACGGCTTTTCGGTCATAACCTCCATATGCTCCGGTGCATATTCATTAACAAAAGCAATCGACTCCTCAAGTGAATCGGTCAGTATTACGCCGCCGTAGGTAGTGTAATTAGTTGTTATAAACTCACGGCGTTTTGCGGAAATCTTTTCAAGCTGCGCATTCATAATGGGAATTACCTTGTCAACCAACTCTTTT
>CAMFCK010000237.1 GCA_945948775.1 uncultured Clostridia bacterium | reverse complement strand
AAACGGCAAGAAAAGGCACCAAGCGCAGACAAGTACCCGGAAGTACAGCTTTTGTCCCACCTGTGGTCGGTCTTATAATTGCGGCAGAGGTTGTAAAGGATATTACGGGAATCGTAGGCTGACTTGATGAGAAATTGGAAGAAATTACAGCTATATTCAGAAACGCGCTAAAAGGAGTTAAACACATGAGCAGAGAATTGGAGCCGTATCAGCTGGTAGAACGCAGTATTATCAAAAAATATCGAAAAACTATATGGAATCCGTTCATTGCAGCGGTAAAAAGATATGAACTGGTACGGGCAAATGATAAAATAGCCGTATGTATTTCCGGCGGAAAGGATTCCATGCTTATGGCAAAGCTTATGCAGCAGCTCCAGCGCCACAGTGAAATCCCATTTGAGCTTGAATTTCTCGTAATGGATCCTGGCTATAATACTCTGAACCGACGAAAAATCGAGGAAAATGCTGCTCTTTTGCATGTTCCCATAACCATTTTTGAAACAAATATTTTCGAGGTTGCAGATAACACGGAGCAATCTCCGTGTTATCTTTGCGCGCGTATGCGGCGCGGATACCTGTACAGCAAGGCGCAGGAACTCGGCTGTAACAAGATCGCTCTCGGACATCATCTCAATGATGTAATTGAAACCACTCTTATCGGCATGTTTTACGGCTCACAGATACAAGGCATGCTTCCTATGCTTCACAGCACAAATTTTGACGGCATGGTTCTGATACGTCCTATGTATTGTATCCGCGAGAAGGACATTTTGGCCTGGAAACGGTATAATAATCTGGACTTTATTCAATGCGCATGCCGCTTTACTGAAAACTGTACCGGCGAAGCAGCCACAGCAAGCTCCAAGCGTCAGGAAGTCAAGCAGCTTATCAGCCGGCTTGAACAAATCAATCCTCAGATTGAAAAAAACATTTTTAACAGTATTCATGCTGTTTGCCTTGATACAATGGCCGGCTATAAATCAGACGGCGAGGAACATTCCTTTTTAGAACGCTTTAACGCCAATTCCGATCAATAAGCGTTATATTAATGACTGCTGAACAATTCTGAAACGCAGCCGCATAGCGTTTTGTAAGCGTTTCAGAATTGTTCAGGTGCAAGGTTTTTGTGCTTTTTTGCCAAAAACCTTGCACTTTGTGTCGGCTGTCGTCTCCCGACATCCGACACAAACAGTCAGTCAATCAATGTCGTGAACCTAAAAATAGCATTTTAATGCTATTTTTAGGTGTGAAATTGTAAATTTCACACAAATGGTTTAGCAAAACCATTTGTTCAGTAGACATTATATTACCCAATCCCAGAATTCCCCCTGCTGCAGCTCGTCAGACACTCCGCCGCTGAACTGCAGTTCAGGATTTTTCACACTTACCTTCATCCCGGCGGAAACCGAGCTTACAATAAATGCGTTTCCTCCTATCGTTGTATCGTTGCCGATTACAGTATCTCCGCCTAGAATACTTGTTCCGGAATATATTGTAACATTATCGCCGATAGTCGGATGCCGTTTAACACCCTTTAACTGCTGTCCCTTCCTGGTTGACAGTGCGCCAAGGGTTACTCCTTGATAAATTTTCACGTTATCGCCTATAATAGTTGTTTCTCCGATTACAATTCCGGTACCGTGGTCAATGAAAAGATACTTTCCGATAGACGCACCGGGATGAATATCAATACCGGTCACGCTATGGGCATATTCGGTCATGATACGAGGTATCATCGGAACCTTGAGCAGATGCAGCTCATGCGCAATACGGTATACTGTGATTGCAAAAAGACCCGGATAGGAAAATATAATTTCATCAGTACTGTACGCCGCCGGATCACCGTTATAGGCTGCCTGCACATCTGTATATAAATATTCCCTGATCTGCGGAATTTTTTCTAAAAATTGCTTTACAATGGCCTCCGCCCGCTCAGCCAAAGCGGATTTCGGGCATTCACCGCACATTTCATTACTTCCAAGTGCTCTTGCAATCTGTTTTTTCAGATTGTACTGTATAAACTCAAGCTGTCCGCCTAAAATGAATTTAATATACTCCGAGCTTACCTTACTGTTATCAAAAAAGCCCGGAAACAACACCTGACGTATTCTTTCAACAATCTCAATGATAACTTCCTTATTAAGCATATTTTCAGTATCAAGCCTGCTTGTAAGCTTATAGTCATCATAGCTTTTGAGTATAGTCTCTACCAATTGTTCAGTTGTATGTTTCATAAGACAGTAACCTTTCTGTTTTATTTCAATACATAGCATATGGAGAAAATGGCGGGGCTATGCTACATCGCCCCGCCGAAGGTTATTTTCCGGCATACCAAACGCATGGATTTATGCGTTGAGTGCCTGTTCCAGGTCAGCAATAATATCCTTTGCACTTTCTGTACCAATGGAGAGTCTGATAGTGTTCGGTCTTATTCCCTGATCAATCAGTTCCTCCTCAGAAAGCTGTGCATGAGTGGTGCTTGCAGGATGAATTACAAGCGACTTTACATCTGCAACATTTGCAAGCAACGAGAAAATCTGCAGTCTGTCGATAAAGTCCTGCGCCTCCTTAGCGCCGCCCTTTATTTCAAATGTAAAGATTGAGCCGCCGCCGTTGGGGTAATATTTTTCATACAAAGCATGATCGGGGTGTTCGGCAAGAGCCGGATGATTAACCTTTTCGACCTGCGGATGCTTTGTCAGAAATTCAAGCACCTTCTTTGTATTTTCAGCATGTCTTTCCACTCTCAGAGACATGGTTTCCAGC
>CAMFCK010000236.1 GCA_945948775.1 uncultured Clostridia bacterium | reverse complement strand
GCGCTACCTTTTTGCCTGCAAGGTCAGCTTTGGTTTTAATGTCAGAATCTACCGGAACCACAATAACCTGTCCTGTTGTAAGATACGGATCGGTGAACAGCACTTCCTTTTTACGCTCCTCAGAAATAGAAAAGCCGTTCCAGATAACGTCAATATTTTTGGAGCTTAATTCCATTGACTTGGAATCCCAGTTTATGGGCACAGCTTCAATTTCAAGCCCCATCTTCGCTGCTGCTGCGTTAGCAAGGTCAATATCGAACCCGACAATGTTTCCGTTTTCATCCGTAAAGCCCATCGGTGCAAAATCCGCGTCAAGCCCGAGCCTGATCTTGCCGCTTGCCTGAATATCTGCAAGCGAGGTATCCTCTTTTGAGCTGTCAGCAGTGTCAACTTTTTCGGTTCCGCAGCCGGAAAGCACACCAGCTCCCAATACTGCCGCCAAAAGCAATGCCGCGATCTTTTTCATTCACAACTACATCCTTTCCTGAACAGGTACGGCTGATATACCGTTTTATCCTGCCGTAATAATGTTTTTTTCGGTATTTACCGATTTATTACCCTGCTATTATACCTTATTAATTCGCTAAAGTAAAGAGTTTTTTACATTTTTTTATTTCTGCAGCCTTATTTTAAGCAAAGAAACGGCGGCATTTTCGTCAAACTCCGAACATGCCGCCGCTTCTTTGGTGGTGGTATATATGATAAAAGGGTATATGATAGCGGAAACGCCGACGGCGCCGCCGCTATACTCTAATTATCCCACCGCTGCACTAAAATATACAATAATTTTAAATTTATCTGCTTATATAATGCTCACTGAACAAATGCGATTTTCAATCGCATTTGTTCAGTGAGCATTATTTATTTCAATATAAAATATTTAAACCATTTCGCTCGCTTTCATGACATATTTATGAAAGCGACGGAGCTTTCAGCCGCTTTCGGTATGCACTATTTATTTTATCGGTTTTGCTGTTCAAGCTCCTGTGCTGTTTGAGCCTCCATATACTGATATATTCCCGCCAGCATCTTCGCAGCCTCTGCACGTGTCGCATGGTTAAGCGGTGCAAATGTTCCGTCTCCCATTCCGTTTATGATGCCTGCTTTCGTCAGCGCACTTACTCCGTCTGCCGCATAATCTGATACTGATGAGGCATCACTGAACATATCCAGACTGCCTTTCTCAAGCATTTTCTGTGCCGCACGGTAAATGATTGCCGCAATATCCTGACGTGAAATGCATATGTCTACACCGAATGTTCCGTCTCCCATTCCTTTGATAATGCCACTTTTTACTCCTGCTGCGATATACGGCGTATACCACTCGCCCTGTGCAGCATCACTGATCCCGGAATCTGCTTTGTAGTCAAGTTCCAAGCCAAGTACGCTCACAATAATCTTTACAAACTCCGCACGGGTAATTTTTTCGCTCGGTCTGATGCTGTCTGCCGTTCCGTCTATTGCGCCGATTTTCACAAGTGTTGATATATACGGTATTGCCCATGGTGTCTGCTCGAATATTTCCTGTTTTGCACTGTCAGGCATGAACGACGGCAAATCGTTTACAGACGGTTCATCTGTACCGGGTTTATTATTCTCTTCGGGAGTTGTCGGCTGTGATGGCTGTGTCGGAAGGAAGGCTTCTCCTCCACTCGGTAAACTGCTCCATGTATTTCCCTTGCTTCCCGAACCGCTGCCAGTTCCTCCTCCGGCATTTCCGGAATCTGTCGGAGCTGCGCTTGCCGTGTATTCTCCTGCGCTTGCTCCTCCGACAACAGTCAGCTTGAAGAAATATGTTACTCCTGCCGTCAGTCCGCGAACCTCAACCGTTGTTGCCAATGTGGATATTGCTCCGTTTAAGTACGCACCGTTTAATGCTCCTCCTGCTGTCAAGGCACTTCCCGATAATGCACTCCAGTTCTGACCGTTCAGTGAAATCTCTACTCCCACTGCCTTTGCACCCTGTGCCGTATCCGGCCAGTTCAGCACTGCCTTTTTCTCTCCTGCGCTTGCTGTAAAGGAAATCGGCTGTGACGGCTTGTCCGGATTTTCCTCACCTGCAGGTGAGGCACTCGCAAGATACTCTCCGGCCTTGCTGCCTCCTGTGATAACCAATTTAACCATATATGTTTTGCCGTTTGTAAGTCCAAGAATGTCAACCACCGTATCAGAAGCCGATACATTTCGGCTGAGATATATGCCGTCCTCATTCTCCGCATTGCTGAGTATCTTCCAGTTTGCGCCGTTATCGGAAATCTGTATGCTGATGCTTTCCGCATCTGTGTTCTCCGGCCAGGTAAGCGTTACCTTACCATCACCGGGTTCTGCTTTTACCGTAAATTCATCTCCCGGTTCGGAAGGCTCATCGGGTATTACAAAT
Source organism: uncultured Clostridia bacterium (assembly GCA_945948775.1). Lineage (GTDB taxonomy): Bacteria > Bacillota > Clostridia > UBA1381 > UBA1381 > HGM11525. Next base: position 388 of record CAMFCK010000236.1, on the reverse strand, counting down.
TTTTTCGCTGCAGTCGGTATTGTTTCACCGCCGATTTTTACAATCAAAGCCTTTGTCGTATCTATGCCGGCTACACCGTTTGCTGTAACAAGCGGCATTGGGAAGCTGATTGACTCCACACCGCTATCATGACTGAATATCGTCTGGTATGCGATATTCTGATCTGTATAGACTGTATCCTCAGTGTCCTCTTCACCTGCGGCAAAGGCAAGAAAACCAAGTATTTCTCCATCCTTTACCGTGTCATCGGACGTGTATTTTACAGTAATGATTCCTCCGCTGTATGTAATATCCCCGACGGAGATTTTCGGTACATCGGGTTCGTCAGGCTCGTCCGGCTCTGCCGCAGTCGGAGTTGCTTCCGCCGTTAATATATCTGCCGGTTTAT
>CAMFCK010000235.1 GCA_945948775.1 uncultured Clostridia bacterium | reverse complement strand
GGACAATTTTGGTTCTGGGCATAAATTCAGAACCAAAATTGTCCTAAAATCACAAAACGGCTTGCCTTTGAAAGCAAACCGTTTTTTTTTATACTATGGTGATAGATTATTTTTCAACGACCGGTCGCAGTGCATTTAATGATGTAAAATCATCAAACAGCATCGCCTTAACCTTTTTGCCCTCGCCGATGTTTCTAAGCTGCGCGCTCAACTTCCGCAGACCGTTTATGTCACTTTCGGTATCGAAACATACATTTTCAAGCAGCTTTCCGTCATATACTGCAAGAATCAGCTTTGCGCCCCATTTACCGTTTTCGGTATAAGTGATAGATGCTGTTGCTGTTCCGTCTTCAACATCAAGCGAAATTGCCTCATCCGCTTTCAGAACCGGTGCTGCTGCGCCGCCGATATAGCTCTTGATTGAGAAGTTATCATACCATACTCCGCTTGCTGCGCTCACATTATTCCATTTATAGTGCAGCCATATCTCACGCACACCGCGGAAGAAGCCGTTGCCGTTTACGCACTCGCCAAGCTCCATTGTGATGCTGTCCACCACGCCGTCATCACGAGTCAGGTAAATTGTTGCGGTATTTGTTGTGGTCTGCTCTCCTCTGGTAAACAGTACGCGAATATTGTACCACTTACCTGACACGAGCGGATTCTTTTCCAGATGCCATGTTCTGGTTGAGCCGGACACGGTATTAATCTTTACCTTTATAGTTTCCTTTTCAATTCTAATAAGATCTTCAACCTTATCACTGGCAGTGACGGTATTGTTCTCGGTATGCACACGTCCTGCCGTGATAGCAAGAGGACCTGCATTTTCATCAAATGCGAAATCAAAAGTGATTTCCTGTGTATCGCCTGGCGAATAAAGCTTGGAAGATGTAACGTCGGCATTATCAATAAGTCCGAACTTCATGTTGGTGTCCTTGCTTGCAACTGTTACACCTTCAGGCACGGTGGTGTTGGAAATATGCAGCGCTTTGTCTGTTCTGCCAAAGCCGTTTTCTGCCGCAAAGGTCACATAGGCCGAGTCATTATTTGTGCTGTAGTTATAGGAAGGCTGTGCAATCCCCGGCATAACAGTCACATCTTTGTCAATACCGTTTTCCTTTGCAACCATATCCTCAAAATCGGCATTGATTGCTGTTACCATTGCATTTTTCGCCGTATCAGCCTTTGTATAGTCGCCGTTTATTACCTTAATGTTATCTATATATACAGCGCCCTCCTGTACTCCCGATTTCAAAGTGATACCAAATACAAGATAACGCGCAAGGGTTCCTCGTCTGTTCTTCAGCGAGCCTCTATAAAGACCGTTCAGATAAAGATCCGCATATTCCTCGCTTGCATTCGCTGATGCATGCACAACCCACTGCACGCTATTCCAGCCGTTTGTGTATATATCGCCGGATGGCGCAGCTGTGCCGGTTATCTTACAATCGCCATGAACGAGGAATGTTTCCTTATTATCTGCTGATGCTCTATGATAGAAATACAGTTGAGTTGTCGGGTTTCCGCCGTTTGAAAACTCCGGAGTGGACGACAAGCTCTGCTGATACTCGGTTATGTTAGGTCCGCTTACCATTTTTGCCTGATTATATTTTTCTGTTTTAAAATCATAGGAGATTGTATAAGGTGCATTCTCTGCCAAGCCAAGCTCGGTCATAGACTTGGTTGCGGTAATCATTGTTGTGCTGTTTACAATGGTTTCATTTTCATTAACCGAAGCCGCAAGTTTTAGGTACTTGTTTCCGTTTGTACCCTCAACCGTTGCTGTTGCTGTCACCTTTTCTGCATCACCGCCGCGCATTTGCGCTCTATCCCAGTGTGCAGAATCCTGAATTACGTTATAACCGAGCGCCTTGTCCTCAAAGCCTTCCTCCCATACAACCTCACTGCCAACCAACGCCGCCGACGACATATAAGGCATAACCGCGCCTGTCATTGCAACTGCCATCATGCAGGCCAATATTCTCTTCCCTTTTAACATACCAAATTCCTCCTTCTTAGTTTTTAGATGAATTTAGTATACCGCTGTCATCTCTTGCTTGTAAACAGACAATTTTCGAAAATGATAGGACAATTTTGGTTCTTAATATTTTCAAAAAAAAGCACCCGGGAAGCCCAATATTATGCTCTCGGGGGCTTTTCCTATTCCACTGCTACAGTAACAGCGAATATGTTTCGCCAAACCACTATTGTCGAGTGTTCGTCTGTGTTTGTTATGGCAGGGGTACAAGGACTCGAACCCGGTTCCGGTCATTTTGTCTTTCAAATATTTTCTTCTTATTAGCAATCCTATGCGTTTTTGTTGAATCCATCTTCTTTTACCTTTTGATATCTTTTCATTAGTTTTTATATGAACAAAGGACAAATAAAGGACAGTTTTATTGAAAGGACAGTTTTATTGAAAGGAAATCTTTTTCGACAGAGTTAGAGCTAATATATATCCATATAATTGAGTGTATATCATCAAGTAAAATTTATGCACCCTTTGGAATTGGATTAGTCTGTGAAATCATAAATATTATTTTGTAAAAATCACAAAATATCAATGAAGGGAGATTGCATTATGTTTTCAGGAAAAAAGAAAGTGGAAGTGTCAAGATATGTGCAGTCGAAAAATATGGTTATAATTCTTCAACTTCTGGTGACTCATCATACTCGTTTAATGCGCAAATCAGTCATAAAGTAACATTTAACGGTAGTGATACTTCTTATCCTCTGTAAGAAGATATGCAACCGTATAACGCCTCATC
>CAMFCK010000234.1 GCA_945948775.1 uncultured Clostridia bacterium | reverse complement strand
CTTCTCCGAGCATTTTGTGCTGCCCTTCTCCCATGACGAGGTGGTGCATGGCAAAAAGTCGCTTATAGATAAGATGTACGGCAGCTATGAGGAGAAGTTTTCCGCATACCGTGCGCTTCTGGCGTACTATATTTCTCTGCCCGGAAAAAAGCTGATGTTTATGGGCGGAGATATTGCGCAGTTTATAGAATGGCGCTATGATGAGGGGCTGGAATGGCAGCTTCTTGATATTGAAATGCACAGAAAATTCCACCGTTTTACAAAGGAGCTTAATCATTTTTATCTTGAGAATAAACCGTTCTGGCAGATTGATGACAGCTGGGATGGGTTTGGATGGATAAATGATAAGGATGACGCAAATTCGGTGCTGACATATATGAGAAAAGGGAGAAAACGCGGCGATGAGATAATAGTATGCGTTAATTTCACGCCTGTTGACAGAAAAAAATACAGAGTCGGCGTGCCGAGGCCGGGCGAATATGACATTGTTTTAAATACGTCAGCGAAAAAATACGGCGGAAACGCCGTGTCAAAGCGCACTCCGATGCGTGCAAAGAAGGTGCCCGTGCTTGATATGCCGTATTCTGTCGAAGTAAATCTGAGCGGTCTTAGCGCGCTGTATATCCGTAAAAGATCTGCATCAAAAACTGATAGAACCTCCTCGACGGGGAGCGATAAAGTAAGGAGAGAGAACAAATGATTTCAAAAGACTGTGTAGCGATGATTCTGGCAGGAGGCCAGGGCAGCCGCCTTGGCGCACTGACAAAAAATGTGGCAAAGCCGGCGGTGCCGTTCGGCGGAAAATACAGAATAATTGATTTTCCGCTGTCCAACTGTGTACATTCGGGCATTGATACGGTGGGAGTCCTGACTCAGTACCAGCCGTTGGAGCTGAATACCTACATAGGTAACGGCAGCCCGTGGGATTTGGACAGAAATCACGGCGGTGTATATGTACTGCCGCCGTATCAGAGCGCAAAAGCGGGGGAATGGTATAAGGGTACGGCAAATGCGATTTATCAGAATATCAGCTTTCTGGAGGGCTTTGCTCCGAAAAATGTGCTGATTTTATCGGGCGACCATATATACAAAATGCATTACGGAGATATGCTTAACGCTCATATAAAGTCGGGCGCGGCGGTAACGATTGCAGTAATGCCTGTTCCGTGGGAGGAGGCAAGCCGTTTTGGTATAATGAATGTTGACGCGAACGGCGTGATAGTTGAATTTGAAGAAAAGCCGAAGGAGCCTAAGAGCAATCTTGCTTCGATGGGTATATATATATTTGATTACAGGATACTCAAAAAGTATCTTACCGATGATGAGCGCGATCCTAACTCACAGAACGATTTCGGCAAGAATATCATTCCGACCATGCTTGCAAACAATGAAAAAATGATGAGCTATACCTTCGATGGCTACTGGAAGGACGTAGGAACTATACAGAGCCTTTGGGAGGCGAATATGGACCTGATAGATACTCCGCCGAAGTTTGATATTCATGACAGACGCTGGACAATCTATTCAAGAAATTTTGCGCTTGCGCCGCATTATGTTGGAACCGGCGCAAAAATTACTCGTTCAACCATAACCGAGGGCTGCTCGATATACGGCAATGTCAATCATTCCGTTATTTTCGGCGGCGTAGTAATAGGCGAAGGCAGCGAGATAAACGATTCGGTTATTCTGCCGGGAACTGTAATAGGCAAAAATGTTAAAATTGAAAAGTCTGTAATCGGACAGGGAGCCAGAATAGGAGACAATGTACAGATAGGCAAAATCGTATCACAGGATAACAAATATGCGTCGCAGATGTGCACTCACGGAATTGTGCTGGTCGAGGGCGGAGCGTCGATAGATGAAAATGAAGTGATACCAAAAGGCTCTATGGTAGAGGTTGGCTGAGCTGTTACGGGAGAAAAATTTTAACATTGCAGAAAGGACTGAATTTAATGAGAGATACAATGGGAATAATAATCGCGGGAGATGAAAAAATACCGCCGATTACCGATATACGTTCAATCGCAGCACTGCCGATAGCAGGGCGTTACAGAATAATAGATTTCGTGCTTTCAAATATGGCGAACGCGGGGATAATAAATGTCGGAGTTGCGACAGAATCAAACTATTCGTCGCTGATGGATCATATCAAATCTGGTAATCCGTGGGATTTGGACAGAAAGAATCAGGGACTTAATATACTGCCGCCTAATCTGGAGCATGTTTCTACCGGCGTGATCAGAGGGAATATAGATATGCTGGCGGGAATAAAGGATTTTATCCACCGTTCGCATCAGACATATGTAATTTTATCGCTGGGCGCTTGTATTTATAATATAGATTTCAGAAAAGTTCTTGCAGAACACATTGACAATCAGGCGGATATTAGTATTGTTTACAAGAATATGAGCGGCAGCGAGGAAAGCGAGCTTTCCAGATTTACGCTTCTTGAGGTTGAGGAGGATAAGCGCATCACAGATATTGAGGTTCAGCCGTATTATCCTAAAACTGCCAATGCAAGCCTTGAAATATATATTATGGAAAAGGCGCTTCTTGAAAGTATTGTGGACGAATGCTCTGCGCGCGGCGATCATGATTTTATAAAGGACGCCTTAGCAAAGAAGAAGAGCGGACTGAGAATTTACGGTTATGAACATAAGGGTTATGCCGATTTGATTGACAGTATGAAATCCTATTACAGAAACAATATGCTGTTTCTGGAGGAGAGGATGCGCCGCGAGCTGTTCAGTCCGACCTCGCCGATTTATACAAAGACAAAGG
>CAMFCK010000233.1 GCA_945948775.1 uncultured Clostridia bacterium | reverse complement strand
CAGCATAATCAAAGGCCATGGATATCTCCTGCGCGCGGTCGCCGCGGAAATTGAAGAGCACAACGCTGTCGCCGTCCTCGATCGTGCCGATCGTCACCTGCTCCAGCTTATCGGCAAAGGAGCACAGCTCAGACAGTCCATCCAGCTCGCCTCTTTTGCGAAGCGCGCCGCTCCATGCAAAAATCGTCGCAACCGGGTTGGTTGAGGTCTTTTCGCCCTTTAAATGCTTATAATAATGGCGCTGAACCGTACCATGCGCCGCCTCGTACTCATAAACTCCATCCGGAGATACAAGCACCGACGTCATCATAGCAAGAGAACCATATGCCGTTGCAACCATATCCGACATAACATCACCGTCATAGTTCTTGCATGCCCATATATAGCCGCCGTTTGAGCGGATCACGCGCGCTACCGCATCATCTATCAGCGTATAGAAATACTCAATACCCGCTTCTTCAAATCTCTGCTTATATTCCGCCTCATAGATCTCGGCAAAAATGTCCTTGAAACGATGATCGTATTTTTTGGAGATGGTATCCTTCGTAGCAAACCACAGATCCTGCTTGCTGTCAAGCGCAAAGTTGAAGCATGCGCGCGCAAAGCTTGCAATGGAATCATCGCGGTTATGCAGTCCCTGAATTATACCGTCGCCTGCAAATTCATGTATAAGCTCGCGTGTTTCATTGCCGTCCTTATCGGTGCATACCAGCTCGGCTCTGCTGCCTGCTTCAACACGCATCTCAACATTTTTATACACATCGCCGTAGGCATGGCGTGCGATAGTTATCGGTTTGGTCCAGGTAGGAATATACGGAGTAATCCCCTTTACAACTATCGGCGTACGGAAAACCGTACCGTCAAGAATTGCCCTGATTGTGCCGTTGGGTGATTTCCACATCTGCTTCAGGTTGTATTCCGGCATTCTTGCCGCATTCGGCGTGATAGTTGCGCACTTTACCGCAACTCCGTATTTTTTCGTAGCCTCGGCGCTGTCAAAGGTCACCTTATCGTCCGTTTCGTTGCGGTGTACAAGACCGAGATCGTAATACTCCGTTTTAAGGTCGATATACGGCAGAAGCAAAATGTCCTTTATCAGCTTCCAGATGACTCTTGTCATTTCGTCGCCGTCCATCTCCACCAGCGGCGTTTTCATAGCTATTTTCGTCATATTATTTTCCTCCCGTTTCCTTGGTATAGTTAAGCAGTCCTCCCGCCGCAAGCATGTCCTTCTGACGGTCGGAAACAGATACATTTGCGGTAAAGGTTATGCCCTTTGTCTTATTTGTAACGCTTATCGCATTCCCGGCTCTTAACTGCTTTTCCACATTTTCAATAACCAGCACATCGCCCTGCTCTATCGTATCGTAGTCGCTTTCATCGGCAAAGGTAAGCGGCAGTATTCCCGCATTTACGAGGTTTGCCATGTGAATACGTGCAAAGCTCTTTGTTATTACCGCCTTTACGCCAAGGTAAAGCGGTGCAAGCGCTGCATGCTCACGGGATGAGCCCTGTCCATAGTTCGAGCCGCCGACAATGATTGATTTGCCCATACTGAGCGCACGGTCATGAAAGCCTTCATCACATACCGCAAAGCAGAACTCGGAGATCTTGGGTATGTTTGAGCGCAGCGGCAGTATCTTTGCGCCGGCAGGCATAATATGGTCGGTAGTGATATTATCCCCCACCTTAAGGCTTACGCCTGCTTCTATTGTTTCGGCAAGAGGCTCCGCCTGCGGGAAAGGCTTAATATTAGGCCCGCGCAGCACCTCTATCGACTCCATGTCGGCCTCGGCAGCAGGCTCAACTATCATATTGTCATTTATTGTGAACTTTTCGGGAAGCTCAAATTCAGGCATTTCTCCCAGCTCTCTCGGATCGGTCAGATAACCGCTCAGCGCAGAAGCCGCCGCCATTTCCGGCGATACAAGATATATCTGTCCGTCCTTGGTGCCGGAGCGCCCTTCAAAATTACGGTTGAAGGTTCTTAACGAAATACCGCCCGAATTAGGCGACTGTCCCATTCCGATACAAGGGCCGCAGGCACTTTCAAGTATTCTTGCGCCGGCATCTATCATTACAGAAAGCGCACCGTTTTGTGCAAGCATATTCAAAACCTGCTTTGAGCCCGGAGCAATTGAAAGCGATACATCCGGATGAACGGTTTTACCCTTTAAAATATACGCAACCTTCATCATATCCATAAGCGAAGAATTTGTGCAGGAGCCTATGCATACCTGGTCGATTTTGAGCCTGCCTATTTCATCAACCGACTTTACATTATCGGGCGAATGAGGACATGCCGCAAGCGGAACAAGCTCGGAAAGATTGATTTTTATAACCTCGTCATATTCTGCGTCTGCGTCGGCGCTAAGCGGTGTGTACGCGTCCTCCCTGCCCTGCGCCCTCAAAAATCTTCGTGTCACTTCATCGGACGGGAAAATAGAGGTTGTAGCGCCAAGCTCTGCTCCCATGTTGGTAATGGTAGCGCGTTCCGGAACGCTGAGCGTTGCAACACCCTCGCCGCAGTATTCTATTACCTTGCCCACGCCGCCCTTTACGGACATTCTTTTAAGCACCTCAAGTATAACGTCCTTCGCGGCAACCCATGGGGACAGCTTGCCGGTCAGTTCCACCTTGACAACCTTCGGACAAGTGATATAATACGCGCCGCCGCCCATTGCCACGGCGACATCCATTCCGCCTGCGCCTATAGCTATCATGCCGATGCCGCCGCCGGTAGGAGCATGCGAATCGGGGCCTATCAGAGTTTTGCCCGGTAT
>CAMFCK010000232.1 GCA_945948775.1 uncultured Clostridia bacterium | reverse complement strand
GATGTAAGCATGAGTTCTGAAGGCGTATCGCGGCTGACCTTTTTAAATGCCTGAGAATCCGTAACCACAAGCCGCGGAGGTTTTGCAAGTCCTGAAAGCGTTGCTTTAAGCTCGCTGTCCTGACATACGGCGGCAATGGCTCCGTTTTCGAGCAGATCGCGTATTACCTGCTGCTGCGGAAGAATAAGCCTGCCCTTGGGGGCGGCGGAATCTATCGGTACAACAAGCACAACAATATCGCCCGGCGAGACAAGGTCTGCAATAAGCGGAGTCTGATGCCCCTGCTGAGGTAGTGTTTTTGCAAGCATTTCCTTTAATTCATAGATGTTTTCGCCCGTCTTTGCCGATACGCAGATTTCATTTTCGCCGCATTCGGTGGATTTGCCAAGGTCGGACTTGTTGTATGCTATTATATACGGAACGCCGCGGTTTTTAAATTCCGTAACAAGCGCCTGCTCATCAGCGCTGAGCGGTACGCCTGAGAGTGCAACAAGCAGGGCAATATCGGTTTTGCGAAGCACCTGATATGCTTTTTCTATTCGAAGCTTGCCAAGTTCGCCTTCATCATCGAGTCCCGGCGTGTCGGTAATGACAACAGGTCCAAGCGGCAAAAGCTCCATTGCCTTTTGTACAGGGTCGGTGGTTGTGCCTTTTATATCTGAAACAATTGCAAGCTTCTGACCTGTGATTGCATTTATTACACTTGATTTTCCGGCATTCCTTCTGCCGAAAATGCCGATATGTATTCTGTCGCTTTTTGGCGTGCCGTTTATGCTGTCCATTAAAATCACCTCACGCCAATTATAGCACTTTAGTGAAATGATGTCAACCGTGTTATAGTGTATAAACTTTGCGTATATTTGGACAATATTTTTCTTGGGCGGTATGGAGCAAGCGTTACCGGCGCTTTTTTTAGAGCTATTGCTGCTGCGCAAGTAAAAACGCGCTAAAAAACGCCGCATTTGCGGTTATTTTTGTAATATTTGAATAAAAATATATTTTCGGAACGGAATATATTGACAAAGTCAGTTAGTTATGATAAACTAACCATAAAAAAAATCAATGCTAACTGTAGGAACGCGGTATTCATACGGTGCAGGCGGAGAAAACGGAGGTAAAACATGATGCCGTTAACACTAGCAAATGTCGGGGAGGATAATATCATCAAAAGAATAGGCGGAAATCCGGAGGTGAAAAGACATCTTGAAAATCTCGGATTTGTCGTGGGGGGAAATGTCAGGGTAATAAGCGCTCTTGGCGGGAACGTGATCGTAAACGTCAAGGAAACCAGGGTGGCTATCAGCGAAGAAATGGCGCGCAAAATCATGGTGTGAAATATATAAAATTGGCAGAGTAATTTTTTGACGGGCAGTCAGCATAAGCTGATATGAAAGTTAGAAAATTAACGTTGAATTTAAGAATTGCTCTTGCAGGCTAAAGATGAAAGCAGAGCATAAAAAAAGTATGCAAAGGGAGGATTTGCGGTGTTAAATTGGTTTTTCAACAACTTGTCAACAATAATCGTATGCACGGTGCTGCTCGCGGCGGTAGCCTTGATTATAGCTTCTATGATCAAAAATAAAAAACAGGGAAAGTCCTCCTGCGGCTGCGGATGTCAGAATTGCGCGATGAAGGATTCCTGTCATAGTGAACAGTAAATTTTAAACTAAAAGCTTTTATATATAAAAGGTAATAGCGGCTGAAAAAATCGTTTTGCTGCCGTGAAGTAATAAAAAATGTTCCGTAATGCGAAAAATCTGCATTACGGGGCATTTTTTATCAGCTTTACTGTCCAAAAACGTAAAAAAGGAGAGGAGCCGTTGACAAGAGCGGCATATTGCGGTAGTATATAAAATAAGGGATGGTGATTTCATGCACCAAAGCTTTGCCGGGGGAGGGTGAGCGTATGCAGATAAGCCGCAAAACGATAAGGTTGAATACAGTATGCGCAGGTCTTGTACTTCTGGCAGGTGTGATTCGTTTGCTCGTTAGACGTACCGGCCTCTTTTCATATAACAGTATTATATTTACTTTATTTTCCGCGGCGTCTGCCATATGGATATTTCAGCTGAAAACCCGGATTTTACAACCGGAGGTACGGCGCAATCTGATAGGCGCGGCTTTTTTGATGATATTCTGGATGGCGGTGCGTACTTTGAAATACGATTTTCTGCCGCCGGGACATTTTACTGCCCGGTACGCATGGTATATGTATTATATACCGATGCTGTTCATTCCGCTTTTAATGTTTCTTTCAGTACTTACGATAGGCAGACCGCATAATAAAACCATCTGCCGCAGATGGTATCTTCTTTTTGTTCCGACCTGTGTGATTTTTGCCGGCATTATAACTAATGATCTGCATCAGACGGCATTTCGGTTCAATGACGGTATAGCCCTTTGGACCGATTACGATGTAACCCGCGGATTTGTCTACTATGCGGCAATGACATGGATAGCTGTTCTTTTTATTGCCATGCTTTTTATTGTTCTTATAAGATGCGCCGTACCCGAAAAGACTGATATGGGCGCCGCTGCTGCCGCTCCTTGCAGGCGTAATTTATACCATATGCATTGTGCTTGATATCAGAATTTTGCTGACGAAAATGCTTCGGACGCCGGAAATGGGCTGCTTTTTGTTTGCTGCTTTTATGGAGGCGCTGATCTGCGTCAGGCTGTTTCCTAATAATGATAATTACGAAACCTTCTGGAGAATTTCGTCTATCGGTGCCGGGATCATGGACAACGACAGATCGGAAGAGCACACGTCTGAATTCCAGTCACG
>CAMFCK010000231.1 GCA_945948775.1 uncultured Clostridia bacterium | reverse complement strand
CGGCTGCTCTGTCGTGGTTTCCTTTTCCTCTATGTTTGCGTCGCAGTATTCGATAAGCCGCTGCATATTTGCAGGATCAGCATTATATTTTGTGCCGTCATACCATACAAGCGTACCGCCGTTGTAAAAGTTCATTCGGCTTGCAATGCGGTTTTCATCATCATAAAGCACAATCCATGCGTCAGCAACCTTTCCCTGCGTGTCATTTTCGCCGGTGTATTCCGACTCAAAGCCCATACTGCGTACAAAATCAATGATCTGTGCCGCGTCAGGGCTGTCCTTTTCCGCGATTCCGACAGTCAGCTCACCCTCATCGTTCATATATGCCATATAAGCCTCTGACGGTTCTCCTGCCTCATCGGATATGCTGTCAATATTAAACTCCGGCGTATTTACAAGAGTACGATTGATTACCACAGCGCTTGCAAGTATTATTACCAGCGCCGCAATTACTGAAACATAATATATTTTTCTTTTTACAGACTGCTTCAAAGCAATTCTTCTCCTTTCACACGTCATACTGCCAGCGGCAGGATATTCCGCACGGCAGCACCATTCCCGGCTTTTTTTCCATCGGCAGTCCTATTTCGTCCGCCGCAACGCTGCCTCCAAATTCAGACGCAAGCGCAAGCTCAAGAGTATTTTTTAAAATTGTGGCTGAAAGTCCGGTCGTATATGCGTTAATCAAAAAGAAAAGCGGCTTGTCCGACAATAGCTTTACGCAGTCGGCAACAAGCGGATAAAGCTCGTCCTCAATCTTCCACAGCTCGCCCGAAGGGCCTCTGCCATAGGACGGAGGATCCATTATTACCGCGTCATACACCCTTTTGCGGCGAATCTCGCGTGCGACAAACTTTTTCACATCGTCAACTATATATCTGACAGGTCTGTCGGCAACTCCTGAGGATGCCGCATTCTCCTTTGCCCAGCTTACCATTCCCTTTGAAGCGTCGACATGCACCACCTCTGCGCCGGCTGCAAGCGCCGCCACTGTTGCTCCGCCGGTATAGGCAAAAAGGTTCAATACTCTTACCGGGCGCTTTGCTTTTTTTATCAGACCGGAAAACCAGTCCCAATTAACCGCCTGCTCCGGAAAAAGTCCGGTATGCTTAAAGCCCATCGGCTTTATATTGAATACAAGTCCCTTATATTCCACGAACCACCGTTCGGGGAGCTTTTTATTTAAAAACTGCCAGCTTCCGCCGCCGGAGCTGCTGCGGTGATAAACAGCGTCGGCTTTATTCCAAAGCGGCTCCGGTGCGCGCCGACTCCATATTGCCTGCGGGTCCGGACGGCGCAGCAGATAGTTCCTCCAGTATTCCAGCTTTTCGCCGTCTGCCGCGTCCAAAAGTCTGTAATCTTTCCACCCGTCACTCAGCCACATTATCCTTTTCCTTTCATTACTGCATACATTTATTTGCACGCATCAAGCTTGCATATTTTCCGTCATTTTGCACCAAAATTTCTTGACGAGTATGTCTTCAAAAATTCAGCACATCTGACGAAAAATCTGACTGCGCATACTGCGCGCAATATTTAGTCAGTATTTCCTTAACATTGTATCACAATATCGCGTGAAAATAAATATATAAATTTCTCTTTTACTCTTTTTTTAGTTATTTTTTCCAATGCACCGGCATATAATGCCAGCTGTATGTCATATTTTTGGTGAATTTCCTCTAAATCCTGCACTTTGTCGGTCTTATAATCCACTAAAACTATTTCTCCGTCCTCATAGAACCAACAGTCGATAACGCCCTGCAAAAGCGCCTCTTCCCCCTCAAGGGAAGGATCGTTATACAATTGTGCGGCATCTGCGCCAATCTCAAACTCGCTTTCACGAAAAACATTTTCCGCCGCGGCGATCCTCATTCCTATATCCGATGAGTAAAACTTTACTATTTTGTCCGCGGTGAGCGTTCTTAAAAGCTCCGGACGTATTTTTCCCTTCTGAACCAGTGAATTTATCTGCCTGTTTATCTGCTCAACGTTTCTGCCGTGTTCTTTTGGCAGCAGTTCCATTATCATGTGCACCGCCGTTCCGAACTCCGTTCCCGTCACCGCGCCTTCCGGCTCAAGGAACGCCGGCTTTGCCGCAAGCGCCGCGTCAGAATGTACCACGCCCTTAAATTCAGACACAGCCGCCTTGGATTTCAGCCGCTCGGCGGCATATGGATATTTATAATCCAGTATGCCGGTATTTTCCGGCGCTGCAAAGCCGCGGTCATATTCCTTTTGTGCAATCTCCTCCTGTCGGTATTCCGTTTCGGCGCAGGGTATATATTCATATTTCCACGCAGCCGATTCCATCGCGGCTGGCGCAATCCAATCAATAAATCCGCCGGCATCAGCCGCCTCCTCCGCAAGTCCGCAAAGTCCTGTATCCTCCCATTTTGCGGCGCGTTTGTCAAGCTCGCCCTTTTTGTTCCCAATACACGCTGTGACGATAAGCTTCTCTTTTGCCCTTGTCAGCGCAACGTAAAGCTTTCTCATTTCCTCCGACAAAAGCTCGCTTCTAATCGCGCCTGCAACCGTTTCATGCACCGGCGAGGTGATTTCAACTCCGTCCTCATAGCTAACATAATCAAGCGCTACTCCAAGCTCCTTATGTATCAGAAGCGTTCCCTCGGCGCTCTTCTTAACAAAACGCTTTCCGCTGCCGGCAAGAAATACCACCGGCATTTCCAGGCCCTTACTCTTATGTATCGTCATAATGCGCACACAATCCGCGCTGTCTGCAACGCTTGCCCCCTGCAAATCCTCGCTGTTTGCCTCAAGGCTCTCCAT
>CAMFCK010000230.1 GCA_945948775.1 uncultured Clostridia bacterium | reverse complement strand
CGGCGGCATTTGAGGATCATGATTTCCGTACAATGCAGCTTCTCGACTGGTTTGTAAAGGAACAGGGTGAGGAAGAGAAGAATGCCGGAGATATGATTACAAAAATGGAGCTGTTCGGCACAGACGCAAAGGGCTTATATATGCTCAACAGCGAGCTGAAAGCAAGAGCTTACACGGCTCCGTCCTTGACGCTTTAAGCTGAGCAAACACTTCTGTGGTACATAAAAATCTGTAGTGATTTGGATTTTATGCAGAATACAATCAAAAAAGCAGTCCGTTCGGATTGCTTTTTTGTCGTATTTTGGATATAATAAACAAGAGATTTTTGTAAGGAGATATCAGTAAATGAATTTTCGCAGGGCAAGAAAGAACGAAATAGGTATATGCGCCGAAATATTAAAGGATGCTTTCAGCTCATATTCCTTTTTCAAAGTTTACGTTGATAATCAGAAAAGGGAAAAGGTATTTTTTGATAATATGATGGATATCTGGATGAAAAACAGTTATAAAAACGGAACAGTTTTTGTCGGTACGGAGAATAGCAGTATTATTGCGGTTGCCGCATTGAGAGCGCCCGGTGATAAAGATATTGCTTTTATTGATTGCTCCGTAAAGGGCTTGAAAATGGCGGCAGCCTGCGGAATAAAAAACTTAAAGGCTTTTCTGAAAATGTGTGAAGCGTCGGATGACGCTTGTCACAAGCTTCCGGATCCGAAATGGCACTTGGTTCTTTTGGCTGTATCCGGAAGATACAAGGGAAGAGGAGCCGGCAGTTCAATGCTGCATGACTGTATTATTCCTTATGTAGCAAATAACGGTGGCGGACTGCTCACTTTAAACACAAATACCCAAAGCAACAGAGTATTTTATAAAAAGAACGGATTTTACGAATTTGATGAAACTATGCTGCACGAAAATGGGAAATGCATAGGAAACTGGAGCTATAAAATGGCAGTTGTTTCCGGCAGGGCAGAATGAGATTTTATACTGGTTTGATAATGGATATCAGCAGGATTTTTATGTGAATATAGCTAAACAATGTTTGATTGATAAAAAAACTTTGTTTTTTACATGATTTTTTACTTGACAAATATAAGCAAATATAATATACTAAGAATAGTTTTTTCACACAATGTTTAAGAATATGGAAAACTGACGGAGATGTCAAGCTGTTTTTTGCATTAGTGAAAGAATTGTGAAACCGGATTTCCGTTTTCATATTTGAGGATTAAGCGATATGCTCCTCCTCGGGGTAACCTCTCCCGTGTAAAAATTATGAGGCAAAATTTAATATGCGGCTGTGGCGGAATTGGCAGACGCGCCAGACTTAGGATCTGGTGTCTACGACGTGGGGGTTCAAGTCCCTTCAGCCGCACCACGTCGGAACGGACTTTGCTCCGTTCCGATTTTTCTTTGTAGAAAAATCAGTCACGCGCTCCGTCGTTCCTCCTTTTTTGTGAAAAGTCACGCTCAGTTCGCCTGCTCGTTTGTAAACGCACTCGCGACGGCTCACAATCGCTACCAACTTTTCACGATATTGCGCCTTCGGCGCAGCCAAAATTCCCTGTCGCTACTGCGTTTGCGGGCAAGTCCTGTAAGAACACTCGCACGAAACAGTAGAAATCCGAACCTTGTACCATTGGTAATGGGTTCGGAGTTTTGATTTATTTTGATTATCCGAAACCATAGTATCAGCTTTTAGCTATGTTATATATTACAAAATTCTGTTTTGACAATTTTTTTCACAAAAAGTATTGACAACACAGCGTACTTTGGTGTTATACTATATTATATAAAAATAAAGATTGGAGTAATATTAATGGCTTGTTTTTTAGTACCGGCAGCTGAAGCAATTGTTACAACTATTGTACAAAAAACTACCTGCCAAAAGGCAAAGCAGGATGGAACGCAAATAAGAAATCCGCTTCTCAAAAGGATAAATTTGCTCAATACCATGCTCTGGGGAGGCAGCGCGCTGCTTGCATTTGAGCATGTATGGCATGGAGAGGTTACACCGTGGTTTCCGTTTCTGACAAATGCGTCAAATGCAGCCGACGCTGCGGAAATGCTCAGAGAACTGTCAACATCAGGAACAGCGATGGCTGTTCTTGTTACGGCTGTGTGGGTTGGTATCGTTGCGCTGACAAGCGTAATAGAAAAAACGTCACATGCAGATATGGCAGCAAACGGGGGAGATATCCAATGACATTGCTGATAACTGTATTTGCAGCAGTTATATCAACTGTTACATGGTATGTAACAAAAAACGATATGAAGCTTGGAAGTTTATGTCTTATATACTGGGGAGCGGCTTTGATGTGGCTTGTTGACGCGGCTGCCGGATATGCAGAAAATGGAGCAAAATATTTTATGCCTGCGCCGGCCGATATGCTCAATGATGCCTTTTTGGGACTGTCGGCGGTGGCGTTGGGGCTTGTCATATGGCTTGTTGTTCTGCTGGTAAAGGATCCGAAGGGCAAAATAAAAGCGGTAATGCAGAATAATGAGAAATAAGCTTAATTCGGGGTGTTTGCTATGGAAAAGGATGAAATAAAAGAATTGCTTCAGAAGGTCGCAGATGGAGCTGTATCTGTAAATGATGCTCTGCTGCGGATAAAAATGAAGCCTTTTGCAGACCTAGGATATGCAAAGCCGGACTATAACAGAGGTATTCGTCAGGGGATTGCAGAGGTAATCTACGCTGAGGGCAAAACTGCGGAACAAATTACAGGAATTGCAGCTTCGCTTAAAGAGCATGGTCAAAGGTCGGTGCTGATCACGCGTCTTGAT
>CAMFCK010000229.1 GCA_945948775.1 uncultured Clostridia bacterium | reverse complement strand
CATGCTGAAATCACCGTCACTGTTGATGAGAAGGCAGTTGCCTTTGAGGAACAGCCGCCGTTAATAATAAACGACCGCACAATGGTGCCGCTGCGCAGGATTTTTGAAGCTCTCGGGGCTTATGTTGATTGGAATGAAGAAACCAAAACTGTATACGCATACAGGCGCTTCAACAGCGTCTCTCTTACCATAGGTGAAGCTGAATACTATGTAAACGGTGAGAAAAAACAGCTTGATACTCCGGCGGTGATACTTAACAGCAGAACTATGATACCGGTGCGGGCAGTTTCGGAAGCTCTCGGCGCCGAGGTGGTATGGAATGCGCCGTCGCAGACAGTAGCGATATCCTCGCCGAGCGGCGATCATTCGGCAACAGATATATATCTTGATTTCTGGGAAAAGGACGATGGGGGCAATGTTCTCATGACCGGACGGCTAGCATATCCGGAGCTTGGCTCGGACGGCGAGGCGGTTATAGGCGCCTTTAATGAATTTGTTGAAACGCAGGCGGAAGAATGCTATGAAAATTTCGTTATGGAGCATTTGGAGAAAGCAAAAAGTCAGAGCGCGGCAGCTGCGGCGGATGGTTATTCTTTTATTCCGTACATGCTCGACCATAACTTTGATATTACATATGACAAAAACAATCTGTTTTCTATGAAATGCTTTGACAGCTCTTATGTCGGCAGCGTGCATCCTCATTATAAAACATATGCTTTTAATTATAATCTTCAAACGGGAAACATGCTCGAAATTACGGATATTTTTATGCTGGATATTCAGCAGATACGTCAGCTTGTCCGCAGTGAGTTTGAAACAATAATTCATGAAAAGCCTGATGAATTTTATAGTGACGCTATAGAACTTCTTGATGAGGCGCTTTATGATCTGAACTGGTATATAAGTGAGGAAGGCGTACATTTTTTTGTCGATGCATACGTCATCGCTCCGGGAACTGCAGGAGTGATTGATATACTAATTCCTATAAATGGTCAATATAAGCTTCAAATATAAGTGAAAGGTGTATATGAAAGGTGAAATTATTTATTGATACGGCAGATGTGAATGAAATCAGAGAAGCGAATGAAATGGGCGTTATCTGCGGAGTAACGACCAACCCTTCTCTGATTGCAAAAGAGGGAAGAGATTTTGTTGAGGTAGTAAAAGAAATAGCTGAAATAATCGATGGACCGATAAGTGCTGAAGTTATTTCGCTTAAAGCAGACGAGATGGTTGAGGAGGCTAAGCCGCTTGCTGCGATCAACAAAAATATTATCATTAAAATCCCGATGTGCGCTGAGGGATTAAAGGCGGTCAAGCGTCTTGCCGCTATTGGAATCAGAACAAATGTTACACTTATTTTTTCAGCTGCACAGGCGCTTCTTGCAGCCAATGCAGGCGCGGCATATGTAAGTCCGTTTCTTGGCAGACTTGACGATATAGGCTCGACCGGCATGAATTTACTTGAAGAAATTTCTGAAATTTTTAGCATCCACGCAATTGAAACAGAAATAATCGCTGCGTCGATAAGAAATCCTATTCATGTAATAGAAGCTGCCAGAACAGGCTGTGACATTGCAACTGTGCCGCCTCAGGTTATAAGGCAGATGATCAATCATCCTCTCACCAAATCGGGAATAGAAAGATTTTTAAAGGACTGGGAAACGGTGTCGGGAAAATAAGAATTGAAAAGAGCCGCCTTTTGGGATTTGTTAGATAAAATTTCAAAAGGCGGCGGTATTTTGTTGTTTTTGTCATTCGTGGTGCGGTCATAGCTTTCGCACCTTGTAATACAATATCTGTCTAACTTTCCTTAACAGTACACGGTGTTTGCCTTGTTTTACACATTTGATAAAATCAGCTCACAGCTTCCACTTACTGAGAATACTTCGTTTTGCGCAGGAATGAAGATGCTGTCACCTTTGTTAAGTTCAAGCTGTGTTTCGTTCATAAAAAGCATACCGCTACCGTTGGTAACAATGACCGACAAAAAGCAATCATCGCTCATGCTGAAGCTGCGTTCGCCGTTAACGGCTGCTTTCCTGACCTTGAAATAATCGCACTCGGCAAGGATTTCTGAGTCGGAAAAAGACTTTTGCGGCTTAGCAGGAGCGAGGCAGGAAACATCTGCCGCCTTTTCGATATGCAGCTCGCGTGTGTTGCCGTTTTTGTCGGTGCGTCCATAATCATATACGCGGTAGGTCGTGTTGGAATTTTGCTGAATTTCACATATGACAATACCGGCATTAATTGCATGAACAGTTCCCGATTCAATAAAATACACATCGCCTTTTTTAACATTTATACGGTTTAAAACCTCGGTAAGCGTGTTATCGGCTATACGCTTTAAAAACTCATCCTTTGTTATTTTGTGCTTAAAGCCGTAATATATGCTTGCGCCTTCTTCACAGTCGAGTATGTACCACATTTCGGTCTTTCCGTATTCACCTTCATGAATTTTTGCGTATTCATCGTCCGGATGAACCTGGACTGACAGGCTGTCATTTGCATCGATAAATTTTATGAGGATAGGGAAGTAGTCAAATTTGAGCGCGTTTTTGCCGAGAACAAGCTCGGAATATTTTGCAATATAATCAGCAAAAAGCATACCGTCAAATTCGCCGCCGACAATTCTGCTGCTGCCGTCCTTATGCGTGGAAAGCTCCCAGCTTTCGCCTATCCTGTCCATATCGCATGATTTGTTAAAGTCTTTAACAAGCCGTCTGCCGCCCCAGATACGTTCCATAAAGGCAGGAGAAAGCCGAATTGGTGATTTGATATTCATTTCATACTCATTCCTTAAA
>CAMFCK010000228.1 GCA_945948775.1 uncultured Clostridia bacterium | reverse complement strand
TAACTCGGTCGTAAAATAACAAATATTAACCTTACAAAATGCTTGAAATAGCCTATTTTACGCCATTTATTTCTCTAGCGGCTTCATTGTGGGGAAGAGGATAACATCGCGTATTGAATAGCTGTCTGTAAGCAGCATTACCAAGCGGTCTATGCCTATGCCCACACCGCCTGTCGGTGGCATTCCATATTCAAGAGCGTTCAGAAAGTCCTCATCAACGTAGTTTGCTTCCTCGTCGCCTGCCGCACGCAATGCAGCCTGCGCCTCAAAGCGTTTGCGCTGGTCAATCGGATCATTAAGCTCAGAAAATGCGTTGCCTATTTCTCTTCCGGTGATAAAAATCTCAAAACGCTCGGTAAGCTCAGGCCGTTCGGGGATTCTCTTTGCAAGAGGTGAGATCTCTACCGGATATTCGGTGATAAATGTAGGCTGCACGAGCTTTTCCTCAACATATTCGTCAAAGAAAAGCGCAATTATGTCGCCCCTTGTACTCTTGATCGGATCAATTTCAAGTCCTCTGCTTTTTGCAGCAGCAACAGCAGCTTCATCTGTTTTTATTTCATTAAAATCGACACCGGAGTATTTCTTGATTGCGTCAATCATAGTCAGGCGCTCAAAATGCGACAGGTCGATTTCAACACCTTGATAGGTAATCTGTTCGGTGCCGCACACCTCGCGTGCACAGCAGCGTATAAGCTCCTCGGTATTGTCCATTACATTGTTGAAATCAGCGTAAGCCTCATAGGACTCAATAGTAGTAAATTCGGGATTATGGCGTATATCCATACCCTCATTGCGGAAAATCCTGCCGATTTCATATACCTTTTCAAGGCCTCCGACAATAAGACGCTTCAAGTGCAGTTCGGTTGCAATACGCATATACATATCAATATCAAGCGCATTGTGATGGGTGATGAACGGTCTTGCATTCGCACCACCTGGGATTGTGTTAAGAGTAGGCGTTTCAACCTCAATAAATCCCTTTGAGTCCATAAAGTTTCTGATTGTGCGAACGATTTTGCTGCGGGCGATGAAGGTTTTTTTAACATCTTCATTCATAATAAGATCAACATATCTTTGACGATAACGCAGATCCGGATCCACAAGACCGTGGAATTTCTCCGGCAGGGGAAGCAGCGATTTTGACAAAAGAGTGATTTTATCGGCACGCACCGATATTTCGCCGGTTTTTGTTGTAAATACCTCTCCGGACGCTCCGATTATATCGCCGATATCATATTTTTTGAAAAAGGCGTATTCCTCATCACCGAGCAGATCCTTTTTGACAAAAAGCTGAATTTGTCCCCCTATGTCCTGAATGTGGCAGAATATGACCTTGCCCATGCCGCGCTTTGACATTATTCTTCCGGCAACGGATACTGTTTTGCCCTCCAGCTCGGCATAGCCGCTCTTTATCTGGTCAGAGGTATGCGTTCTGTCGAACTTAGTAATCGTGAACGGGTTGCACCCCGCCTCGCACAGCTCTGTAAGCTTTTCGCGCCTTATACGCAAAAGCTCCGACAACTGCATTTCATTTTCCATTGTGTTGTTCGTTCCTTTCCTATAAGTTAGTAATAGCCGACCATAACCCGACTTTATCATACTAATTATATACTAAATTTTCCGGTATTACAATGAAATTCTTAAAATTTTTATAAAAATGTAAGAATATTTGATTTGATCCGGCAGATAGAACAATGTTTTTGATTGACAACGCTGAAAAAATATGCTATAATAAATATACAAAAAAATATTAAACGCAAACGACACATGTATTACCAAAGGTATGTAAATCTGATTACGGAACGTAGCCAGGCGTATGTACCGGAGTGAGTATCATGTGTATTTTTTTGCACAAAAGGAGTGTTTTTATTTATGCCGAGCAATCAGCTTGAGAGAATGGTTTTTGCTTTCCTTACCGTGTTGGTTACAGTACACGCTTATGTATTTTACAGCCTATATGTTGTAAACGGCACTACCTTGATGTCGGTTACAGGAGCGCAAAGCGTGATAGGCGCAATCAATGCGCAGGGCGGAGTGTATATGTTCGGAAGGTTTATGCCGGTATGGGCGGTTATTCTGGTGGAGTTCTGCTTTGCTTACTGCCTTGAGGTGATAATGGGAAGCCCTTGCTCGTTTAAGCTTGCGTCAAAGGTTTTTGAGCCGCAGAAGGAGCGTCCGATGATGTTTGAAACAGCCGTTATATGCGCAACGGTAGGTTTGATGTGTCCTGCAATGAGCTTTATTGCAGCGTGGCTGTACTATCCGTATTATGCAGGCTTTAATCTGCTTACATTGCTGGCAAACTGGCTGAAATTAGTGTGCTTCAATTTCCCGTTTGCATTTTTTACGCAGTTATTTTTCATTCAGCCGCTTATCCGGACAGCGTTTAAGCTGCTGCTGCGGATAAGCGAACATTCACGGACAGCTTTAAAAAACACGCATGCATAAATTCAGCAGGCGGCTTGTGAGTAAAATCGCAGCTGCCTGCCTTTTTTGAGTACAATTTTGAACATATTGTAAAAGATTAAGATACTGATTGATTTTTGAGAGGATTTGGTATAAAATAATTGTATTCGTCTGATTAGCGGGAGGAGTGTGTATATAAAATGACAGAACAGCTTGTGCAGTCAATAGTGTCGGCCTTTTCCGGCTCTGTGCCGAAAGAGCTGATAGTGTTTTTCGTTTCCATGATACCGATCGTGGAGCTTCGCGGCAGTATACTTGCGGCGGGTTTTCTGAAAATGGAGTTTTTATCCACCTATATAATTGCGGTACTGGGCAATATGGTGCCTATACCGTTCA
>CAMFCK010000227.1 GCA_945948775.1 uncultured Clostridia bacterium | reverse complement strand
GGCTCTGTACAAGGACATGGCGCGTGAGATTTCTGCGCTTGTCAGTACCGACTGTACATAGGCTTTTAGCTCTTTCTTTTCCTCAGATGTCAGACCGCCTGCGGTGAGCGAAGAAACATATCCCATATCGAGCTTTGAAATTATTTTCAAGCCGTCCGATATTTCCTCTGCGGTTGCCACGGCTGCAATGCGCTCGTAAGCGGTTGAGCCGGATGCGCCGGAGGGAGCGGACGGCTGCTTTTGCGGCTCCGCTGTTGGCTGCGGCTCGGAAGGCACAGGAGCGGGAGTCTGAGCCGGTACGTAAAGTCTGTCACTTACCTTCCATGGATCGGAGACTGAGCCGGCATTGTCAGACGGAGCTTCAGCTTCGCTATACTCCTGTTCAAGAGTATCCAGAACCTCAAGTACAGATTTTGCGCTGTCACGGTCGAGATTTTTTAAAAAGTTCATAACTCTTCTGTCTGAAAGCAGGGAGCCTAAAGAAGCAAGCGAGCCAAGATTGGCATTTTCCTCAACGACCTGTGCAATCTCTCCGCGCCCCTGCTCGGCAAGCTTCTGTGTGTATCTGGGCAAAATGACCTCTTTCATAATAAAATATCCTGCTATAGCCACAACAAGCAATGCAGCTATTATGCCCATTAAAATATTTAATATAATTTCACCTATACTGCGCTTTTTCATTAATTTTTTCACGCCCTTCGTTCAGGAAGAAAGCAGCGCCGGACAATCAGTTTCGGATTGCTGTCTTCAGAAATTTTATATTATGTATATTCTACCGCGAAACAGAATAAAAATCAAGCTTTGGCATATTAAAATTTATAAATATTTAATTATTATTGAAAAAAAGGAAAAAATAGTATATAATATAGATTGAAATAATTTGAGAAAGGGCGGTTTTTAATGGGACAGCTTGCAAGAGAACTGCGGCGAAAAAGGAGCGGTTTTGACAGCCTGCTTTTATATATAACTATCCTTGCCTCGCTGATGGGACTTGCAGCAGTCTATTCCGCAACGCTTTCCTACGGCAGTATAACGTATATTCTGGTGCAGACGGGCGCTTTTTTAGTAGGCGCCGCGCTTATGGTTGCGCTCAGCTTTTTTGATTATGAGCAGTATAATCTTCTGGTGATACCTATTTTTCTCGTAAGCGTGTTTTTGCTTGTGCTGGTGCTTCTTATCGGGACAGGGGCGGACGAATGGGGAGCGAAAAGCTGGATACGCTTCGGACCGGTGGGAATACAGCCGGCAGAGATTGCCAAGGTGGGTTTTATAATAACCTTTTCATATCATCTTGACCGTGCTGGCGGCAAAATCAACAAACTGTCGGTATTGCTGGGACTGCTTATACATCTGGCGGTATTTCTGGGATTGATAATGCTGCAGCCTGATGCCGGAAGCGCAATGGTGTTTTGTTTTATCTTTATAGTTCTATTGTTCGCGGCAGGGCTTTCCTTTAAATATATAGTACCGGCGGTGCTTCTGGGTTCGGCGTCGCTGCCGCTGATTTACAAGTTTGTACTTAGTCCGTTTCAGAAGCACAGGATAGATGTGTTTTTCAATCCTGATCTGGATCCGCTGGGAAACGGTTACAACGTGATACAGTCAAGAATTGCGGTCGGTTCCGGCAGACTTTTCGGCAAGGGGTATCTTGAGGGTACGCAGAATCAGCTTGGGTTTCTGCCCTCAAAGCATACGGATTTCATTTTCAGCACGATTGCGGAGGAATTTGGGTTTGCGGGAGCAATGCTGGTTACTGCAGTGCTTTTTATAATAATTTGGCGCTGCTTTATGATAAGCTCGCACTCTACTAACGGTTTTGGCAGATACATTGCGGCAGGAACCGGCGCGATGCTGCTTTTTCACAGCTTTGAAAATATCGGAATGTGCATAGGCATTATGCCGGTTACCGGGATACCGCTGCCGTTTTTCAGCTATGGCGGTACGTCGATGCTGACCAATCTGATTGCAATCGGACTTGCCCTGTCGGTTTCAAGGAGGAATAAAGGGAGTATGTATATATGAGAACGGCTCTTGTAACGGGCGGCGCGCGGGGAATCGGCAGAGAAATCTCCAAGACTCTTGCAGAGCGCGGCGAGCGTGTGCTGATACATTACAACAAAAGCGAAGCCGAGGCAAAGCAGCTTGCACAGGAGCTAGGCACTGTTGCGCTTTGCGCGGATATATCACAGTCTGAACAGGTTGTGAGTATGGCAAAAAAAATTGAAGATGAGTTCGGCGGAGTGGATATACTGGTGAATAACGCAGGCATTGCAATGCAGAAAATGCTCTGCGATACTACGCTTGAGGACTGGGACAGAATATTCGGGGTAAATATGCGCGGCACTTTTGTGCTTACGCGGGAGCTGATAGGCGGAATGGTTCGACGCAGATACGGAAGGATAGTAAATGTATCGTCCATATGGGGAGAGACAGGAGCGTCCTGCGAGGTGGCATATTCCGCGTCCAAGGCGGCGCTTATAGGCTTTACCAAGGCGCTTGCAAAGGAGCTTTCACTTTCGGGGATATGCGTAAACTGCATTGCTCCCGGTGTGATAGACACAGATATGAATGAAAATATCGAACCGGAAATTATGGCGCTTCTTGCGCAGGATATTCCGCTCGGACGAATAGGAAGGGCGGATGAAGCCGCCGCCTGCGCAGCCTTTTTGTGCTCTGAGCAGGCGCGCTACATAACGGGGCAGGTAATCTCTGTAAACGGCGGTATGTATATATAAAATATCGGAAAGCACGCTCTGAGCCGGTTATAATTTGTCCGCAAATCGCATAGGATGGTAAGAAGTATACT
>CAMFCK010000226.1 GCA_945948775.1 uncultured Clostridia bacterium | reverse complement strand
CTCTTTTGCACGCATAACTCTCAGCTCCTCCGGCTCAATAATTTCATGCCCGAGATTGCCGTTTGCCACATGGCATACGGTGACCTTGTCGCCGCGCGCCGCACATTTTGCAAGAGTTCCGGCGCAGTTTATCTCCATATCATCGGGATGACACCCTATCGCAAGTACATTCATATATCTCACTCCAAACTTATTGTTTTGCCCTGGGCGCTGCTTTCGTATACCGCCTCTATCGCTCTTTGCGAACGAATAGCGTCGGCAGCAGTTACCGGAATTTCTCCATCGCCGAGAACAGCTTTGCCGAAGGCCTCAATTTCCTTTGTATACATATTACCTAACTTCACATCTATTTTCACCGGCACAATTTCATCTCTGTTCTGAGCTGCGTCATAATCTCCGGCATCCTCCACGCAGAGGACTTCGATTCTGCCGCCCTCCTCCTGTGCGATGGTACCCTCGGCAAAAATACTGCCCTTAGTACCGTAAAATTCCATCTTGCATTTTGCAGCCGCGTCCGGAATATTGAAATTAGCGTCAACATAGCAGAGCGCGCCGTTTGAAAGCTTAAATACTGCTGCGCCGGCGTCCTCGGCATCATATTTGAAAATCTGATTTCCCACCATTCCGGTTACAGCAGCAACATCAAGACCTGTTATGTATCTTATAAGATCAATGCAGTGAATGCCCATATCCATCATAGCGCCGCCGCCGGAAAGCGTTCTGTTCTGCCGCCAGCAATTATCCATTTCCGGATACCAGCAAGTGAGCTGCGCTCTTGCCGATACAATTTCCCCCAGTCTGCCGTCTGCAATAAGCTCACGCATTTTCCGGTGATAGCCGTGAAAGCGCATCATAAAGCCAACACCGAGCTTGACTCCCTCACGTTCACAAAATGCCGAAAGCTCTTGTGCCTCCTCACAGGTCAAGCCTACCGGCTTTTCAATCAGAATATGCTTCTTTGCCTTTGCCGCCGCAATACACTGCTCTTTATGGCAAAATACTGGAGATGCAATGTATACAGCCTGAATTTCCTTGATATTCAATAAGTCGTCAACGCTGTCAAGCGAATACTTTGCACCAAATTCCGCAGCGGTTTTGTCCGCAGCAGCTTTATTGGAATCCATTACAGCCACTAATTCTGCATTTTCCGCAAGCATCATGCCCGGAATCGTTCTGCGGTATGCAATACCTCCGCAGCCTATTACTCCCCATTTTACTTTCATAGGCTTTCTCCTTATCTGCCCTGCTGCATCTCTGCAACAGCCTCAAGAACCGCATCCGCCATATATTCAAGCTGTCCATCACTCAGACCGTACAGCGGCAGATGCGTGAAGCGGTGATAGAATACCTCCTCGCAAACCGGGCAGCTCTTTGCGATTTCATTAGGATCATAACCCATATCGCTTACAACCTTGAATCGGTAAAGCGGACCGAAATGCGGTATATTGGTAACACCCTTTTCATCAAGCTTTCGCTTTAAGGTCTGCACATCGCCGCCTGCTTTTGCCGGATCGATCTGCAAAAGGTAAAGATGGAAGGTCGGCTTTATATCCTCCCCGCCCAGATCCTGCGGAATAATCGCGTCATTGCCGGCAAAACGGCTGTTGAGATATTCTGCCGCCGCTCGGCGCTTTGCAATAATCTCTTCATTCCTTGCAACCTGTAATTTAAGTCCTAAGCCTTGACTTTCGGTCGGAGAATAGTTGAGCGCAACATACGGCTTTTCCTTTCCGGGTATAGGGGTTATGTTGTAAAGCCAGTTCTTGATGGGTGCGGAAAAATCGAGTCCCAAAAATCTCGCACGTTTCATTTCGCTGCCAAAACCGGGGATATTTGTCGTTGCAATGCCGCCCTCGCCGAAGGAAGTGATATTTTTAACCTCATGGAAGCTGAATGCTGCAAAATCTCCGATAGTTCCGACGTGTCTGCCCTTGTACATTGCGCCGAAAGCGTGAGCCGCATCCTCTAAAACAAGTATATTATGCTTTTTGGCAAGCGCCATGATCGGATCAAGATCAACAGGATAGCCTCCAATATGTACCGGAACGATCATTTTCGTTTTTGGTGTGATTTTGCGCTCAACATCTGCCGGATCCATGTTTATAGTACGCGGATCAACATCAGCAAATACAAGCTTCGCGCCCACCGCAAGGGGATATGCCATGGTTGCAACAAAGGTGATGGCAGGTACAATTACCTCGTCCCCTTCCTTAAGACCGGCATATTTATATGCGATTTCAAAGCCTGATGTTGCATTGGTAACAAAGGTACTGCTGTCGGTGCCGAGGTATTCGTTGCACGCCTGCTCTGCCGCCTCAACCTGTTCGCCGGTAGTCAGCTTGCCCGGAGGTGTTGAAACAGCGTCTAGCTTCTTTACCTGTTCATAAACAGCACTGCACGCCTGTTCATACTCTTCCCCCTCTCCCTGCATCAGAAAACGGATAATCTCCATCAAATCCGAGGCGTTGTAGTTTTCGCCTACAGCCGCCCATGGAACCTTTGTAGCTCCTGTGTTGTAACGAAAATCAGTTGTTTTTTCCATAAAAATTTCCTCCTTGATATATATTTTTTATATTCACTTATACAAATGAAAACCGTTTCCTACAATCTGATGAGCCTCAGCATATATAATAAAAGCTCCGCCGTCAACTGCTAAAACCTTTTTCTGAAATTCCGGAAGCTCGTTTTCCTTCAGGGCGCACACAAGCATACTGTTATCATGCATGGTATATGCGCCTAACGTTTCAACTACTGTAACACCTCGCGGAGAAGTGGAAACAAGCGACTTTGCAAGATCAATTCCCTTATTTGTAAC
>CAMFCK010000225.1 GCA_945948775.1 uncultured Clostridia bacterium | reverse complement strand
TAGAGCAGAATATGGAGGAATTAGAGCAGCGCGGCGTCGATATTGGGAGCATGGAGCTGCCCGATCTCGAAAATGTCTATACGTCTTTTGAAAACACCGCAGAGGCAGGCGGGAAAAATCATTTTTACATCATTCATACTTTTTATAGCAACGTTTTACACGACACTGCCTTTACTTTGAATGGAGAAATCACGATTGTGAAGGGGGAGAACATCGGCAGCTTTGAAGCGGTATTCTTCACACAAGACCGTTCAAAAACCGTGACGGCAGTGAAAGACGGCGAGGAGATATGCAGCTATGCAAATGAGCCGGTAATCAATGTGGCGCTGCTGTTTGACAAGGAGCACGAATGCCTGCTGCACATCTGCGCAGACGCCGGGACCGATATGGAGGAATTGGAAAAAATCGCTACCGGCATCGAAATCGTGGAAACGGAAATTCCCGCAGCTTATATTCCCTCGTACATTCCGCTTCGCTGCATTTCTGCGACCGCTGCACGCACCGAATCGATATCCTCCTTGTATGTTACACCGTACCAGCGTTCATTTGTGGGCAGAACACTAACCTTTTCGCCGTCGCGCTTTATCATAGTGTCTACAACGGACGGTATGTAAAACTCCTGCTTTTTTACGTCTGTGACATTATCAAGAAAGCTCTTGAACTGAGCTTCTATTTCATCAAAGATTGACGGCATGAAGCCCCACAGATTCATTGAAACGGTTGCATCCAGCGGTATTCCGCTGTTTTTGTCAAGAGCGGTATGCTCGCAAACTCCCTTCAAAAAGCCGTCCTCCACCTCGCACACTCCGCGCGACACCGTTCCGTTTTCGGTAAGAGTATTGCCCAGCTTATAGCCCACCATACAGGTGCCGCCGCCTGCTCCGAGGTGCTTTCCTATCTGCGAAAATGCTTCTCTGCCGTAAAAATCATCTGCATTTATTACCGCAAAGGGTGTGTTCACCGCGCTGCGCGCACACAGCACTGCATGTCCTGTTCCCCACGGCTTTTCGCGACCGTCAAAGCTGTAGCCCTCCGGCAGCGCGTCTGTTTCCTGAAAAACATAGTCCACATCGCACAGCCGTTCTATACGCTTGCCCACCGCCTCGCGGAAATCCTTTTCTATCATCTTTTTTATTATAAATACAGTTTTTGCTGCGTCATAAACCGAAAAGTCCAGTATTATCTCGCCGTTAATTCCTACCGGCGCTATCTGCTTTAAACCTCCGAATCGGCTTCCCATTCCTGCTGCCATAACAACAAGTGATGTTTTCATTTATATCACGCTCCTTTTTCTATATTATATACGCTTTTTTTATGGTTTTATTTGGAAAATAAGTCCGTCTCTTTATAAAATCGGACATATTTTTTAAACGGACAGAAAGTTTTTATGTGTATGATATAACATAAAAGGCGACGCACAGACGATTTTTGCCTGCGCGCTGCCTTTTGTAACAGCTGCTTATTATAAAAAGAAGTAATAGCAAAGTCCGGCTATCGCCGAAGCTGTTATGCCGTATACTATGACCGGGCCGGCTATTGTAAAAAGCTTTGCGCCCACACCCATAACATAGCCTTCCGAACGCGCCTCTATCGCGCTTGAAGCGACTGCGTTTGCAAAGCCGGTTATCGGCACAAGCGTTCCTGCGCCTCCGTGCTTGGCTAATTTTGAATAAAGTCCGAGTCCCGTAAAGAGCATGCTTAAAAATATCAGGCTTACCGATACAAGAGAGCCTGCCTCCTCTGCGCCCATGCCGAACGACATGTATATTTTCAGCAGCACCTCGCCTAAAAGGCAGATTGCTCCGCCTATCAAAAACGCTTTGATACAGTTTTTCCATATAGGCGAGCGCGGCGCTTTTTTATCCGAATATTCCTTATACTGCGATGCGTCCATTTAAACTCCTCCTCTTTTCCGTCCGCCGCAAATATATCCCGCGGCGGTTCTGTTCAGACTGTTTAATATAGTCTGCCCGGAAATTCAGCGGTTCATACGCGCAAAATCCTTTTTCAGCCTTTTTATTATTCTTTTTTCCAGACGTGATATGTATGACTGCGATATTCCCAGAACATCCGCGACCTCCTTCTGTGTTTTTTCCTCCTCGCCGTCAAGTCCAAACCGCATACGCATTATCTGCTGTTCTCGCCGCGTAAGCCGCGAAATCGCGTCAGCCAGCAGCGCGTAATCCACCTCCCGTTCAAGATCGCGGCAAATAACATCATTATCGGTTCCGAGAATATCGGACAGGAGCAGCTCATTTCCGTCCCAGTCCACATTAAGCGGCTCGTCTATCGAAATCTCGGTATGCCGGTTCTGGTTTTTTCTCAAATACATGAGTATCTCATTTTCGATACAGCGCGACGCATATGTTGCAAGCTTGATATTCTTCTCCGGTACAAAGGTATTGATTGCTTTGATAAGACCTATCGTTCCTATTGAGATCAAATCCTCAACATACACTCCCGTATTTTCAAACCTTCGCGCAATGTATACCACCAGCCGCAGATTATGCTCAATCAGTTGTTTTTTCGCCGCTTCGTCCGATATATTATCCAGAAGCTCCTTTTCACGTTCCTTTGAAAGCGGTGCAGGCAGAGTGTCCGCTCCGCCGATATACAGAAATCCTCCCTTCCCAAGCGACGCGAAAAATCCCGTAATACGGTCAAATATGCATCTTAAAAACATTTTCTCTCTCCCTTTCACACCATTGTGCTGTGCAGAATGATTCTGTCCGGCAGCTTATTTTTGCAAATTCCCAAAACCACATCATCGTATCTTCTTCCGCATATTTTTGCATAATCCAGTCTGATACCTATAAGCTCTCCACCGGCAGC
>CAMFCK010000224.1 GCA_945948775.1 uncultured Clostridia bacterium | reverse complement strand
TTTCTTTTATTATAATCCTTGAGATCAAAATGTCAACTTTTATTATACAGCATCAATATGACCTTTTCCGAGGTTTCTCCGTTTGTAACCGTTTCTGTCTGAGATGTTATTTCGTGCATATCCCAAAATACATCTTTGAGCTTTTGCTTCTTTTCCTCCGTAATTACAACAACATCTTCCACAGTATCATCTTCCACACCTGCAACCTTTGTAGCAAAGACGGCAAGCACTAAATCCCATCGGCTTGCACCGTTTGAAAGGCTGTCCTTTGTCTTGACAGCCTTTTTCGCATTGCTTGATGCATTTCTGGTAACAGTATGCGTATTTTGCTTCGGTACAGCTTTTGCTCTGTCCGGTGTTTTAATAATATCAGCAGGAGTTTTACCCTGTGAGCGTATATAGCTTTCCTTTGTTTTCGGCATAGACTTTGAGGAAAACACAGTGTCAACGCTGTTTTCGGTTTTTACCTTATACCGTATTAGAGCAAGCATTCAAGGAAAGACTTGTTATATTCAATGTTGCAAGGCAAGCGGAATTACCTCGAATGGAAAAGAAAGATGTAAACTATTTTCAACCGGAGCAGATAGAGGCTATCAGAAACGCCCTTGAAAATGAACAACCAAA
The DNA here is from genome assembly GCA_945948775.1 of uncultured Clostridia bacterium. Classification (GTDB taxonomy): domain Bacteria; phylum Bacillota; class Clostridia; order UBA1381; family UBA1381; genus HGM11525. Next base: position 2,210 of record CAMFCK010000224.1, on the reverse strand, counting down.
ATGGAAAATGCTCGTTCACCTGCTATTGATTACAGGTGCAATGCGTGGGGAAATTCTCGGTCTTAAATGGGACAAGGTAGATTTTGACAAAAATCGCATATACATCTGCAACAGCATTTTATATTCATCTGACAGAGGCGTGTATGAAGATACACCCAAAACAGAAAAATCAAAGAGATATGTAACATTGCCAAAGGAAACGATAGATAAATTAAGAAGATACAGACAGTATCAAGCACAGGAATTTTTCAAAAACGGCATACCGCAAAGTATTAACGGATATGTGTTTTCACAGATAGACGGAACGGCTATGCACCCCGACAGCGTGACAGATTACTTGAAAAAGTTTTCAAAGAAATATAATCTGCCTCACATTAACGCTCACGCATTCCGTCATACTATGGCAAGTATGCTATACTTTAATGGAGTTGATAGTGTTTCAATCTCGAAAAGATTGGGACACGCACAAGTCAGCACAACTGCAAATATATATGCTCACATCATAGAAGAAGCAGACCAGCGAAACGCAGATATTTTATCTGATATTTTTCTTAAAAAAGCGTGATTTTTTATATCGAGTTGAATTATTGACCTGTTTTGAATACAAAAAGAAAACCTTGTATCTGCCGAAAATGGCTTAAATACAAGGTTTTTTCGTGGTTGCGGGGGCCGGATTTGAACCAACGACCTTCGGGTTATGAGCCCGACGAGCTACCAGCTGCTCCACCCCGCGGCATATTAATTTTTGACTGCCTGATTATTATATCACAGTCATTATGGCATGTCAAGTGTTTTTACAAATTTTTTAAAGGTTTATTATATTATTCTTTCTGCATAACAAGTATTCTATCACATTCTTCCGCCGTAAGATATCCGCATTCTGCCATTGTAGCAACTACCTTTTCCTGCCTGTTATGAGCCAGCTCAGGGTTCACCTTCGGCGAATACACAGACGGAGCATTCGGAATACCGGCAAGAAGCGTAGCTTCGTAGTCATTCATTTCCGACGGCTCTTTTCCAAAATAGCCCATCGCCGCATCATAAATACAATAGTATCCGCTGCCGAAATAAATACAATTAAAATACAACTCCAGAATTCCATCTTTATCAAGATTCTTTTCAATGTAAAATGCCATAAAAACCTCTGCAATTTTACGCTCCAAGGTATTATCCTGAGGAAAGTATAAGTTTTTAGCGAGCTGCTGAGTAATCGTGCTGCCTCCCTCGACCATTGCTCCTGCTTTTATATCGGCAAGCAGTGCGCGTACTGTTCCTATAATATCAAAACCGTTATGATAGTAATAACGCCTGTCCTCAACAGCAACTACCGCTTTCACATAAATATCCGGTATCTTATCAATTGTATAATAATGCTCATTTGCCTTCACATCATCAATTTTTTCCGGCAATGATACTTCGCCAAGAGCGCTGCGGTATTTTATATATCCGTTGGCAGCAAACAGTGCTATTGCCGCGATAAGTATAACAACAACAAATGCTATAATATTCTTGAATATCTTCATTGGTATCGCACCACCCTTTTCATATACTCTTACTTTTCATTCATACAGTCATTAATCAAAGCTATATTTTAATGTTAAAAATACGGCTGATTAAAAGGTTAGCCGCAACGCGGAAGAAACGAATGGTTTAGATTAATTTGCACTGCAAAGCGCATAATCTCAAAAGGTTGGTAGGCTGCAAAGCGACAGCGAGTGCTCTGCAAACAAACCGAACGATTTGCCGTAATCTTTTCAAAAAAATAAGCACAGCGGCAAGATCGAACTCTGATTTTTATAAAAAATCAGAGCAAGCGATATAAAGCTTGCTCCGATGTGGAGGCACCACCCGGATTTGAACCGGGGCATAAAGGTGTTGCAGACCTCTGCCTTACCTCTTGGCTATGGTGCCGTATAATTTAAACAAAAGACGCAAAAGGTATTTGCGTCTTTTGTGAAAAATGGAGCGGAAGACGAGATTCGAACTCGCGACGTTCACCTTGGCAAGGTGACGCTCTACCACTGAGCCACTCCCGCAGATGGTGCCTTCGGGTGGAATCGAACCGCCGACACAGGGATTTTCAGTCCCTTGCTCTACCGACTGAGCTACAGAGGCTTATGTAACAGAGGCAGTTTTTTCTACCCAAGAAAATTAAAATGGCGACCCGGAAGGGGCTCGAACCCTCGACCTCCAGCGTGACAGGCTGGCGT
>CAMFCK010000223.1 GCA_945948775.1 uncultured Clostridia bacterium | reverse complement strand
GCGTCTCGGCAAATGCAGAATATACCGAAACAGTAGTTGCAAGCAGTATTGCAGCAGATAAACAGCCTATTAGTTTTTTCATACCCTGTCTCCTTATTTATATACGCAAAATTCAGTTATACTATTCCAATTTGACAGCGAATTTCCGTAGCCTGCATAGCGTATATACCTTGCTTTTCCGGCAATCGCTATATCTTCATAGCCATCGGTTTCACCGGTTGATTTACCGGCAAAAACCTTGGTGAAGTTCACACCGTCCTCAGAATACATTAAATCAAAAATTGCTTGACGCTTGCTTCCGTCCATAAATGCAATTGCAACGCCCGAAAACTCGATAACACTGCCAAGGTCAATCTCCATCCAGCAATTATTATTTACTGCGCAGCGCGTTGTCAAATCTCCGTCGATCATCTTCATCGGACCGTTTGCCTCCTCCGGAACACTTGATGCGCTCGCAAGCTTTGGCATTATCAGTTCGCCCGACACGCCTACTTTAGGCATAACATCCTGCAGAGCTTGTGTCACCTTTATACTTCGGTCGCTGTTAATATTTAATTTAACGGTATAAACAGTATCGGCATAACCATCCTTTGACAAAACTACCGTTATCGGCTTGGTAACATCACCCGAGTCACGAACCTCAACATTAATTCCTTCCTCTGCCTCAGCTGTTATCGTGGGTGCTGTTTCCTGTCCGAACGGAAGCGTTATGGTATATTCCTGCCGCTCAGCTTCAAAGTCCGGCACTTCCTTTGCATCGTAATAAAGCTTATCAAGCAGCAACGGCTTCGGAATTTCACCATCAGGCAGCATCCAGTCGGCTATCTGCGTTGTCGTATCGATTGGTGAGCAGCTATAATTCTCTGAAATCGGACTAAGCTTAACCACAATATCAAGCTTTCCTGCGGCAGCTTTCGGAAGATGCAGCACGAGCTTTTGTGCGTGATCATTAGACTTTGCTCCGTCGCTGTCGATAATTCCCGGAGAACCTGCAAGCAGCTCACATTTCATGCTTTCAACGGTATAGCCGTCTGTACTGCACCAAATACTTACTCTGCATTTTTTCCCGTTGGAGGTCAGTATTGCCGTGTGATTATCCTCAATTTCAATATCCGCCGTTGTATGCATTTGCCAATACAAATCAGATGTCGCCTTTAAGACAATCTCATCTCTGACGGTAAGAGTATTTCTGTTATCACCGAAATAGTAGCCGCGGACATACGAGCTGACATCACGTTCATACGCAGAGGTCAAATCATATGCTGCCTTTGCCGCCCTTGGCTTGCTGTCGAAGAACAACAGTTCCGCACGCGTGCCGACCGTTTGTCCGTAATAGGAAGCGTCCTTCATGGGATTTATAACGACTACATTTTCTCCCTGTGCATTTTTTCTGTAAAAACGATATCCGTACGGGATATTGAAATACTGCGGCAGACTATAGTTATCGCTGCCAAGATCATATGCCCATATCTCGCCGTCGGCAGCAAATACAAATTCGCCAAGATCAAGCATATCGTGCGGCAATCCCGTTTCGCCGCCATGTATTCCTACAAACGCCGGATTTTGTGACGCATGACTGCTGTAGAAGGTACCGGCTTCAGCTGTACGGAAATAGTGATCCTTGGGTATGTCATTTAAATCGACCTCAATGCCCTTATCTGTTATGCTTCTGTCATACATCATCATCGCCAAAAGCGGCATTGAATTTGAACCCATACTCCACCAGCGCTTTGCAGCCGCCATTGCAGTTGTATTGTTTGTAAGGTATGCTGCATAAAATCCCGCAAAGCAATAATACTGGTTCATTTTCGTTGCGCTCATATCGTGAAAATTGAAGCAGTACTGCGGTGTACCGGTGTAGGTGTACCAATCCTGTAATTTATCCGCCCCTTTAAAATCGAGCAATCCGTACACGCTGCCACAGCTGTTTTTCATTGCCAGTAAGGAAGGCATTAGGTTTCTAAGGCAGTAATCACCGTACGACACACCCTCATACCACGCTCCGTCCGGGGCAAAAATCGACAGGGTAAGAGTCATGGTTTTGTACAAATTCTCAAGCAGATACACACATTGCTCCGAAAGCTCCTGAGTATCCGCAACGCTAAGCGCCAAAAGCATCATTCCACCGGCAATTACACCCGGGAAGTTGTCATCCATAGTCGGCCATTTAATGGTATCACTGCCGTTTTTGTATGCACCTATAACCTTATCGAACGCCAGCTCATTGATTCTTTTGAGGAAATATGCATATTTTTGCCTGCCTGTTTCATTTTTCTGCAAATATGAATACAAGCCATCCATACCGTATGCCATTCCCGCCGCCCAAAAGCCTGAGGTCAGCTGAGATGTCGTTTCGCCGAGTGTATCCCATCCGCATACCGTTTCCATAAGGCCTACGCCTGCATCTGCGTATTTATTTTCACCGGTCATAAGATATGCCAGGCAAAGCTTTTCCATAGCATTGCAGAAGGAGCTTGCCGCATTCTGATCTACTGTTGCAGATACCGTAAATCCTCCGGTATAGGAATCCGCCGCCGACAATAAAGAATCATATGCACCTTTCCAGTCATAGTTAGAATCGCGTTTTTCGTATAAATAATCAATGTCATCCTTGGTTATAAGCAGGCGCGGATGCTCGTTATGCTGCATATTATTCTTTAAATCGTCAAGCATTTTCTCGCCTGTCGGATTTTCAAACTGCATATACCGATAAATCTGATCCGACGGTTCGTTCACAGCTAGTACACGGTCACTATTTGCAAAATCCGTATTACTGTCGGTCAATATTACAAATCCGCGTTCATCATACCATACCCTTTGCTTTTGTATCTCCTGTG
>CAMFCK010000222.1 GCA_945948775.1 uncultured Clostridia bacterium | reverse complement strand
GGGCGTGTTGTGCGCGATGAAATCGGAGGAGAATATCACGAATATGTCAAGGATGAAGTACTTTTTTAATCAGGCAAAAAAGAATATAATCAGAAACGGACTTATGAGCGTGGCATCCCTGTTCACAATTATCTGCTGCCTTGTAATTCTCGGTATATTTACGATATTATCGTTGAATGTCAATCTTATTACCGACCAGATAAAGGATCAGTGCGAAATCCAGATTTTTATCGAACAGTCTGCGTCTGAAGAAAGAGTCGCGCAAATTTATGATGAGATCATGGCTATTGACAATGTAAAATCTGCGTAGCTTTATACAAAGACGCAGATGCTTGAAGAAGTCAAAACGACAATGTTTGAAGGGCGCGAGGAGCTGATAGACAGCTTTGATGACGAGGATAATCCTTTCAGCGATTCGTATAAGATAATACTGAAGGATATTTCAAAGGCAAAGGAAGCGGAAGAGGCTCTTTCGCAAATCGAACAGGTCGAAAGCGTCACCAATAAGCAGGACGTGGTCAATATGGTGCTGTCAGCATCAAAGGCCGTAAAGCGTATAAGCATCGTGATTATGGCTTTGCTGCTCATAGTTGCCGTTGTCATTATTTCAAATACGGTACGGCTTACTGTATTCAACCGCCGCAAGGAAATCAATATTATGAAATATATCGGCGCTACAGACAGGTTTATCCGGACTCCGTTTCTTTTTGAAGGCATTATGATAGGCTTCCTCGGAGCGGCGGCGTCCTTTGTTCTGATGTGTCTGGGATACGGCTTTATTCTTAATTATATGCGTGTGAATAATTTTGAATTGTTTACTCTTGTGGAGTTTAAGGTTATTGCGATATGGATTGGCATTATTTTCGTGATTGTTGGCTGTCTTATCGGAATGTTGGGAAGCGCTGTATCAATGAAGAAATATCTGAAGGTATAATGGGTTTTATATGTGCAGACTAAATACTGAAAGGCTGTGAAAATGATAATGTTCAATAAAACGTGCAAACGCATTTTGTGTGCGTTTACAGCGTGTATATTCTTATTGTCCCAGACGGCATATGCGTCAAAAAGCGTCAGCGAATTGAAGGAGGAGCTTTCTGCCAGCAAGAAGGAAGCGGAAGCCATCAAGTCGAAAATAAACAGCAAGCAGAGTGAAAAGGATACTGCTACAGCACGCCGGAATGAACTTGATATAGAAATTTCAAGCATCGAAAGCAATATTGATGATGTTCAGGATGTAATTGATGAAAAGCAGAGCGAGATAAATTCCGCCAATGCAAAAATTGAGGCGATTAATGATGATATTGCGCACACAACGGCACAGCTAAAGGCGCGTATGAAGGTGATGTACGAATACGGAAGCACGTCGTATCTTGAGATTATTATGGAGGCAAAAGGATTTTCGGATCTTTTTACAAGAATTGCGGCTGTCCAGGCAATAGTAAAGCATGATAATTCGGTAATTGACCGGTACGCTGCGCAGATAGAGGAGCTTGAAGAAGCAAAGCAGACGGTTGAAAATGAGAAACAAGAGCAGATAGAGGCAAAGGAAATACTTACCGGCAAGAAGAATGAGTTAAAAACGCTGCAGTCAGAGAAGGATAAGCTCATAAGTGAGCTGAACAGCGATATTGCTGCGCTGGAAGCGGCGGAAAAGCAAAAGGAAAAGGATACTCAGGCTTTGCAGTCGGAAATCAACAAGGCCTTGGAAGCTGCAAAGAAGGCAAGCTCGTCAAGCAAGGTCACATACTCCGGCAACGGTAAATTCGGCTGGCCGTCGGCAAGCTCGAATAGAATCACCTCGTATTTCGGCCCGCGCAGCGCGCCTAATGCGAGAGCGACCACCTATCACCGGGGTATAGACATAGGCGCTCCGACGGGATCGGATGTTCTTGCGGCAGAGGCCGGCGAGGTGCTTACAGCAGGGTATAACGGCAGTTACGGATATTACATTACGATTAATCACGGCGGCGGCTATGTTACGCTTTATGCCCACAATTCAAGACTTCTTGTGAAAAAAGGCGATACTGTAAAGCGCGGACAGGCGATTGCAAAATGCGGTTCAACCGGAAATTCCACCGGACCTCATATACATTTTGAAATCCAGGTTAACGGAAAGGTAGTAAATCCGCTTGGTTATCTGTAAAACAAACTTATCCGCTATATGTAAATTTGAAAGGACATCAGTTGTGAAAGTAAATAAGACTATAGTAGTTACAGCCGTTGTAACGGCTCTTGTTACATGCCTTGTGACCAATACGGTACGCGACGTTATGTATATCAATGACAATGCGAAGGTTATGCGAAAGCTGTCGGCGGTCGTGCGTGTGATAAAGGATTATTCTATATATCAGCCGGAGGACGAAACTCTGTCTGATATGGCGGCGACTGCTCTTACATATGCGGTTGACGATCCTTATACAGCTTATTATAACAAGGAGGCATACCGCAAATATATAGATTCTACCTCCAGCAGTTATCTTGGGGTGGGGATAACTTTGCAGGCTGACAACGAAACCGGCATGGTTACAATATCCGAATGTGCTGAAAACGGTCCATGTGACAGGGAGGGCGTTAAAGCAGGCGATATATTGCTTGGCGCTGACGATATGGAGTGCAATGCTTCTGTACTCAATGATGTTGTTACATATATCAGATCCAAAGAAGCCGGAGAAAGCGTTGTGCTTCATCTTGAAAGAAATGAAGAAAAGTTTGATGTAACAGTACCGCTTGAAACTATACAGAGCGAGATGGTAACCGGGCAGATGCTTGATGATGCGACCGGATACATCAAGATCGATAATTTTGAAAGCAGCAGGGATCCTGAGGCACGCACGGCATATGATGATTTT
>CAMFCK010000221.1 GCA_945948775.1 uncultured Clostridia bacterium | reverse complement strand
ATGAAAAAAATCTGACAAAATATCTCGGAAAGCCGCGCTATCATTATGATATGATGAATGAACAGGATCAGGTTGGCATAGTGCGCGGCCTTGCGTGGACGGCTGCGGGCGGAGATACCCTTTCTGTTGAGGTCAATGTTATGGAAGGTACCGGAAAGACTGAGCTTACCGGGCAGCTCGGCGATGTAATGCAGGAATCGGCGAAGACGGCAATAAGCTATATACGCTCTATAAGCGAGCCTCTCGGCATAGAAAGCGATTTTTACAAAACGAAGGATATACATATCCATGTCCCGGAGGGTGCGGTCCCTAAGGACGGACCGTCTGCAGGCGTTACGCTTGCAACTGCCGTTGCAAGCGCGCTCACCGGCAGAGCTGTCCGGCGCGATGTGGCTATGACAGGTGAGATAACGCTGCGCGGCAGGGTACTGCCGATAGGCGGTCTTAAGGAAAAGGCGATTGCTGCACAGCGCGCCGGTATAGGTACGGTCATAATTCCGGAGGAAAATGAAGCCGATCTTGACGATATACCGCAGGAGGTAAGAGAGGAAATAAAATTCATCCCGGTTAAGAATATGGACAGCGTGCTTTCACATTCACTTACAAAATAGATGGAAAGGAATTAATTTAATGAATTTACACAATGCTGGGATAGCTGTATCGGCAGTATCGCCGGAGCAGTATCCAAAAACAATATTGCCGGAATTTGCCTTCGTCGGCAGGTCTAATGTCGGGAAAAGCTCTATGATCAACAAGCTTTTGAACAGAAAATCGCTTGCGAGAGTAAGCTCTGCGCCCGGCAAGACGATAACAATAAACTTTTATAACATAGATGAAACGATATTTCTTGTTGATCTGCCGGGTTATGGCTATGCAAAACGCAGCCATGAGGAAATCAAGGGCTGGGGCGATATGATAGAAGGATACCTAAATTCAAGACCGCAGCTGAGGCAGCTGTTCCTGCTTGTTGATTCAAGGCACGTTCCAACGAAAGACGATATAATGATGCTGGAATGGATTCGCACCGCGCGTCCTGATGATGATGTAATTGCGATAGCTACCAAGACGGACAAGCTGAAAAAAAGCGAGCTTGAAGCAAATCTTAACATGATTTACGAAGCGCTTGAGCTTACCGAGGAGGATATTCTGGTGCCTTTTTCCACGAAAGGCACAGACGGCGTGCGGACGGTATGGGATATGATTAATATGCTGCTTGCATCGCCCGAAAGCGAAATATAGCCTGCCGGAGGTCGCAAATGAAAAAGATAGTAGCGATTATTGGTGCAGCCGCTTGCTGCGCCTTGATATATTATTGCGTACGCTATATACAGTCGCCTGTATCTACGCTTGCGGCATATAGTGTAACGCATGAAGAAACGGTGAACTGCGAAGCGTATATAGTCAGGAAAGAAACGGTATATACAGCTCCGTGCGACGGAACATTCTACAGCTATGCCAGAGAGGGCGTGCGCGTTGGAAAAGACCGCAGCCTTTGCGCGGTTTACAGCGGAAATGCGAACAAGGAAATATTAAAGGAACTGGGTACCGTCGATACTAAAATTGCAGAATTGTCAAATGCCGCCGTTGATGAAACCGAGTTCACTTCAGGCGGCGGCTCTGCGCAGAGCAGACTTCTTGTGATACAAAAAGGCATTGAGGAGGCTGCGGCGAATAATAACGTTTCTGAAATATCAAAGTATAAGGATGAGATTGAGTCGATTGCGGCAGGCGAGCCTGTCAGAAGCAAAGCGGATACGCTTGAATCGCTGACGCAGCAGAAGGCGGCGCTTGAAACCGGGATAACAAGTCCAAAACAGGAAATAATTTCAACCACGTCCGGAATATATTCGACGGTTGTAGACGGGTATGAGGATATACTCACACCCGAACGTGCAAAAACTATGACGGTTTCCGATTTTGCCGCTATAAAGCCTGAACAGGAGATAAAGGCTTCTCCTCAGCCGCAGAGCGGAGATGAGGAATATCAGGTGCCTGACGTATTTGCCGGAGAAAGGATATGCAAGGTTATTGACAATCATGAATGGTATGTGATGGCAATTGTAAAGATGGAAGATACTGAGGATCTTCAAATCGGCAGAAGCGTAAAAATCAGATTCGGAAAGCTCCCCGGAGAGGAAACGACAGCCGTTATTGAAGGTGTGTCACAGGAGTCACCGGATCAGGAAAATGCTGTGCTTTTGCTGAATTGTGAAAGCTTTTTGGAGGGAGTATTTTCAATTCGTACAAGTGATATAGAAATCATTAAGGCAAGCTACAGCGGATTTCAGATTCCTGTGTCCGCCGTGCGCACCGAAAACGGAAAGAACGGCGTAATGGTTCGTTCCTCGGGCAGGGAGATATTTAAGCCCTGCAAGGTGATTTACAGAGATGAAGAAAACGGCATGGCTATCGTAACACCGGATACGTCAGATACCGGAAAAATGCTGATGCTGTATGATCTGATTGTACTTGGAGAAAAATAGGTGAGTATAGCAGAGAAAATTGCACAGGTACGCGATAATATTGAAAAAGCGAAGAAAACGCCTGATCAGGAGGTGACGCTGATTGCCGTTACCAAGACGCACCCGCCGGAAATGATAAATGAGGCGATAGACTGCGGAATAACAGATATAGGAGAAAATAAGGTACAGGAAATTCTTGAAAAGTACGACAAGGTAAAGCCGGTCAGATGGCATCTTATAGGTCATCTGCAAACCAATAAGGTCAAATATATAATAGACAAGGTCTGCCTTATTCATTCGGTCGATTCAGAAAAGCTGATGGACGAAATAGAGCGACAGGCGGCAAAGCACGGACTTGTAATGGACATACTGATTCAGGTAAATATAT
>CAMFCK010000220.1 GCA_945948775.1 uncultured Clostridia bacterium | reverse complement strand
TCCAGCATGGTGGGTTCAATCACCGTGCCGGGTGTGATGACACGGATCACATCCCGCTCCACCAGCCCCTTTGCCAGGGCCGGATCCTCCAGCTGCTCGCAGACCGCCACCTTATACCCCTTCTGCACCAGACGCTCAATATACACGCCCGCGCTGTGATGCGGCACTCCGCACATAGGCGCGCGCTCGTCCATGCCGCAGTTCTTGCCGGTCAGCGTAAGCTCAAGCTCGCGCGATACTAATATCGCATCGTCAAAGAACATTTCATAAAAATCGCCCAAACGGTAAAAAAGAATGCAGTCAGGATATTCCTCCTTGGTGCTGAGGTAACGGCGCATCATGGGGCTGATTTCTTCTTTTGCCATTTCCTTCCACTGCCTTTCAGAATTTTAGTGACAGCCTCCGCAGCTGCTGCAGTCATGTGTGCAGCCCGGCTCCTGTCCAGTTATATAAAAATTGAGAATACCGTTGATTTCCTGAATCACGGCGTCAAAGGACTTTTTCGCTTCTACATAATTTTTAATGACGTCGGATTTTTCCACAAGCTCGGCAAAAGCGTCATTATTCGCCTTTACAGCCTCCTCGCGGCTGATTTTCTGTTCCTGCATATCGCGCGCAAGGTTCATTCTTTTAAGATTGAACTCCTTTAAAAGCTGCTGCGCCTGCTCATCTGCCTGCTGCGCCGCCTCTGCGACCTTCATCTCCTGCATTTCGGGGCATTCCTTTATCATTTTCCCCAGCTCATGTGCCTGTTCAAGTATTGTCATAGTTCTATTCCTTTCTTAAATATTCTCCGTACAGACTCCAGGTCTGTGCTTTTGTAATTTTTACATCTATATATTTACCGGTAAGAGCTTTATCCCCCGGAAAATTAACTATTTTAGCCGTGTCTGTTCTGCCGGTCATCATGGTTTTATCGGTTTTACTCTCTCCGTCAACCAGAATACGGCATATCCTGCCGACATAAGCCTCATTTTTGCGGCGTGAGATCTCATTCTGCACCTTCAGCATACGGTCAAAGTTAGCATGTATCTGCTCCGGAGAAAGAACGCTCTCCAGCTTTGCCGCAGGCGTACCCTCGCGCCGCGAATATATGAACGAGAAAATCGAATCAAATTCCGCCTCCTGCAAAAGAGTAACAGTCTGCTCAAAATCCTCCTGAGCTTCAGTCGGGAATCCGACTATTATATCGGTAGAAAGCGCAAGATTGGGAATTTTTGATTTCGCCTTGTTAAGCTTTTCAAGATACTGCTCGCGAGTATAGCGGCGGTTCATATCGGCAAGCACCTTATTGCTGCCGGCCTGCGCCGGAAGATGAAGCTGGGGACAAACCTTTTCACATTCCGCCATCGCGTCAATCAGGCGGTCGCTAAAATCCTTGGGGTGAGAGGTCATAAATCTTATTCTTTCCACACCGTCAATCTCGTTTACGCGCCGCAAAAGCTCCGCAAAATCTATCTGTTCGTCCAAATCCTTGCCGTAGGAATTTACATTCTGACCAAGCAGCGAGATTTCGCTTACGCCGTCTGCCGCCAAAGCGCGCACCTCGTCAAGTATTCTTTCAGGCGTGCGGCTGCGCTCTCTGCCTCGGACATACGGCACTATACAGTATGCGCAGAAATTATTGCAGCCATACATAACAGACACCCATGCTTTGTGCGCCGCGTCGCGCATTATTGGGATATCCTCGGCGATAGCACCGGGCGAATTTTCAATATCGACAACCGTTTTGCGGCTCTGATACGCCTTATACAAAAGCTCCGGCATACGGTAGAGAGCATGTGTTCCGAAAATCAGATCAATGTGACTGTGTACCTTTTTAATGCGCTCGGTGATATGCTCCTGCTGCACCATGCAGCCGCAAAGCACGATCATCATATGCGGCCGGCGCTCCTTGATATGCTTCAGTATGCCTATTCTGCCGAAAACCTTATCCTCGGCATTTTCACGCACCGCGCAGGTATTAAACACCACTAAATCCGCCTCGTTTGCGTCGGTGCAGAACTCATATCCTGCGTCACGCAGCATACCGCGGATACGCTCGGTGTCATTTTCGTTCTGCTGACAGCCGTGAGTTTCACACAGCGCGCGCGGTCTGCGCCCGTATTCCGCCTCGAAAACATCACAGCGTGCGCGCAGCTTTTCTATATATTCGCTCATGCGCGAAAGCTCGTCTTTATCTATATATTTTGCCATAATGACCCCTTTTTCAAATTTATGTCCGAATTTTGCCGAAAACGCATAAACCGGCACTTTACAGTATAAGTATATTTTAACATAAACCTGACGAAAATACAATATATAAGACTTGTTTTTTTGTCCGCATAGTGGTAAAATACAGTATGGAAAGCTGAAGGGAGATTTTTCCTTATGAAATTAATATCGAAGCTTGCGCTTGGCGCAGGCGCACTTATAGCAGTAAAAGGACTTGACAACCGGCTCGAAACAACGCATTATGAGCCGAAATTCAAAAATCTGCCGCCTGATTTTGAGAATTTCAGGATAGCGCACATATCCGATTTACATTCGGAATCCACGCCGGGGCTGGTAGAGGAAATATCGGCGCACAAGCCGGACATAATAGTGGTAACAGGCGATATGATACACGACGATAATCGGCCGTATACCCCGGTTTTATCGCTTTTTGAACGGCTTTTAGCAATTGCGCCGGTATATATGGTGTCGGGCAACCACGATTTATGGAATACAAAATTCAGCGACTTTTTAAAGCAAAGCTGTGACATGGGCGTGATAATGTGCGACGATAGAATGGTGACGATAGACCGCGGCGCCGGTCAGATTGCGCTGTACGGCATACGCGATCCGTTCGGCAAGGCGACCGATATTATAA